>NC_014836.1:1067500-1185000 GCF_000177635.2 Desulfurispirillum indicum S5 | reverse complement strand
GTGGAGCCTTGGTATAGGCAAACTGCGCCGCAAGCTCAGCCAGTTCCCCTTTGCTCTCCAGCACCAGGGCACAGAGATTCCACAGGCTTACCATGGAGTCCACAGGATAATTGAGCACACCGGAACCCTCGAGGGCACTCCAGTTGCCCGGATACTCGCTGCGATAGTTTTCCAGCAAGCGCGCTCCGCTTTCACTCTGGCCGATAGATTCCACCAGTTCCCAGCCAGTGCTCCCAAATCCCTTCGCGACCCACAGGGTCTCGTAGCCACTGTCGTCCGCACGACCGATACACTGCGCAAAATCTGCCACAAATACCCCCAGCAGATCCCCAGGGTTACAGCCATTTTCCCGCGCGACGGACTCATGGACGCTGGCGCTGCTCACCTCTTCCCGGCGCTGGTCAGTCTGGATTCTTTCAATCCTGCAGAAATTCTCGTCGCGCACCTGAGCGACAAAGCCTGCACTCTGGGCATACATGTGTTTTGGATTTAAGGCTGGCTGCAGGGCGGGAAAAAGACCGCGCTCGCCACTCTCCAGAAATGCCATGCCACCTGCCGTATTCACCAGCGGGCGCCCCTGGGGCTCCAGCAACACACCATCAGTGCGCACTCTGACTACGCCTTCCTGGCACTGCGGCGCTGCAGGGGTCAGAAAAACTCCAGGGATCTCCCGCGCGGCAAGTTCACGGGAAAACAGCAGCAGAATGAAATCATCGGCCAACCCACACTGGATGCTGTACGCGACAATCGCGCAGCGCTCACGGTATTCCGGCAGCAACGTCAGCCTCACCAGTGGCTTTTCAAGGCTGGCCATTGCCCGGAATGCCCCTTCATGGGGAAACACCATCATGTCCACAGAGCGTGCTTCACTGAAGAGCAGTACGGGTTCTTCACCAGTGCGCGCGGCGGTTTCGTGGTTCAGGAACACCCAATACCGACCACTCAGGGTATCCAGTTCCATGACCTCCCTTTCCAGAAGCCGGTCAACCGCGTCGCGCACCAGGTCCAGCACAGCCTGGCCCCTGTTCGCCTGGGCGAGCTGCCCGTCAGCCCCTTCCAGCACAAGCGCTGCGGGAACCTGCTGGACGCGCCGCGCATATCCACAGATTTCGCAGCTCAGAAAGGGATTGGCATAGGCATCGGAAGCGGGATCACTGAAGGCCTCAAGACACTGGGGACAAAAGGGCATGTCAACAGCGGGGGGGTTCTGGCTTCGCCATACCGACAATGAAGCCGGCAGCTGCTGCACCTCGCGCACTGCGGCAGATTTCAGGAACAGGGACAGGGGAACCTGACTCCCAAGCAGATCGGCAAACTCCGCCAGCGTTTCCTGGGTGGCCTGCACATAGAGGCTGACGGTAGTGCCGCAACGCTCCAGATGGCAGGTCAGTCCAAAACTTTCAGCACAGCGCAGCAGACTTTTTTCCAGCACTTCGTTCCAGGAAACATATTCAAAGTCAAATACCAGAACCTTCATGGTCACTTCACTCCCTCATTTTCTTCCCAGCGCTGACGCAGTACATCGGCAATCTTTTCGACGGGATGGTGCTGAACTTTGCGCACATCCATCCCAAGTCCGACAAGATGTTCGGTCAGCGTGCGCTCAATGACCCCATAGGCTGCCGTAACCGCTGGTGACAGCGTAAAGGAAAGACCCGTTATTTCCAGGGGAACAACTCCCAGCACAAAGGTCTGGGGACGGTCACCCACCAGCTCCATCATGGAGAGGGACTGCAGCATTTCTACTTCATGCACGGTACTCTTCCAGGTTACTCCGGTGGGGACGCGATCCATGTCAAAAAAATAGACCTCTCCCGGCGCCACGTCATCGGCGCGAATGGCGTCAATGATGACCAGGTGGTCGTACAGCGCCATGGTGGGGATAAGCTGGTGCGCCAGAGTTCCCCCGTCCAGGATGTCAACTTCATGGGGGCCAATGAACTCAAGGTTCTGACGCAGGCACATGGCCGCCTGCACTCCTATTCCCTCATCACCCAGCAAAATATTCCCTATGCCCAATATCAGTATTTTCATACAGGTTTACTCCAAAAAAAACAGGTGGGGCCTGGGCCCCACCCTGTCATGCGGTAGCGGAAAAGACTCAGTCTTTTTCCGGGTCATGGGGGCGGAAAGTGTTCCCGCTGAAGATAACATCAATACTGCCCGGATATCGGTTGGCATACCAGAACACCATATAGATGTGGATCGGTATGAAGATGATAATGCACCACATAAAGATGTAGTGAATATTCCGCACGTTGGCCAGACCACCCATCAGGTACTCCAGGGGGCCAAAAATCACTCCAAAGAAGTGTCCCATGCCATTGTGGTACACATGGGAGTAGAGTATGGCCCCTGTAACCACTTCAGCGATCACAATAAGCATCAGGATCAGATAGGAGGCATTCTGCAGGGGACCGTACATGCCGCGCTTCGGGAACTGATCCAGGTAGAGGTAGCTCTTGATCTGGCGTATCCAGGAGGTAATATGCCTGGCATCTTCCATGGACGCCCACTCATACTGGCGTGAACGGGCGTCAAAGAAGTACAGGTACACCCGAAACGTGGTTATGGCCATGAGAATAAAACCGCACACCATATGCCAGAAGCGAAAAAGCGCGTTCTGAAACTTGATGGGCTCATCCACTGCCGCTGGCGTGATGAACGGGCTGGCCAGATAGAAACCGGTAAAAATGAGCACAAAGATTACCAGTGCCCGTATCCAGTGCGCCCAGCGAATTTCCGCCGAAAAGCGGTACTGGCGGTCAAATTCATCACTGTAGAGCAGTTTTTTCTTCACTTTTTTTATCGCTGTTGCCATGGTCTCCCCCCTTCTACGAAGAAAGGCCGGTTTGCGGATCAACCCTGTACTGAGCCAGGCTGTTTCCTTTCACATCCATAACGTGAATGGCGCAGGCCAGACAGGGGTCAAAGGAGTGGATGGTACGGATAATCTCCAGGGGCTTGGTGGGATCCTGCAGGCGGGTTCCGATCAGCGCGGCCTCATAGGGGCCGGACTGCCCCTGGGCATCCTTGGGGCTGGCGTTCCAGGTGGAAGGGACAACGGCCTGATAGTGGTCGATGACGCCATTCTTAATACTGACCCAGTGGCTCAGCGCGCCACGGGGCACATCACCGTTGAAGCTGCCGCGATATTCACGGTCTTTGCGAATGGAGTACGGCGCGCAGGTTTCGCGATCCACCTTCAGGTTCTCTATCAGATTCATGAAGGTCTCCTTGCCGCAATCCACCATGAGAATGGTCTGCAGCATGCGGGCTGCCGTACGGCCCAGGGTACTGAAGAGCGCTTCGGTGGGCAGGCCGGTTTCCTGCAGGAAGGTGTTGACGATGCGCTGTACGCGGGGGTTGCCCTTGCCATAGCCCACCAGCATCTGAGCCAGCGGCCCGACTTCCATGGGCCTGCCATCGTAGCGGGGTGCCTTGACCCAGGTGTACTTGCCATCGCCATCGAGAATCTTGGCCCGTCCATTTACGGTATCGCCATCCTGGAAGCCGGTGTAGTTGGGGTTGGTTTTCCCCTCATATGGGTGCAGCGGAGCATTGTCCCGATACCAGGCGTGGGTGGCCTCTTCGGTGATCATCTGCTCATCAACCTCATAGACCCGGCTCAGGTCGCCGTTCAGTATATACCCACTGTCGAAGATCGTCTCGGTGCGATTGATCTGATACTGGGACGCCGAGAGGAAGTTCTTGATGTTGCATCCCTTGAGGACACTGTCCTCACCCACATAGGCCTCAGCCGCCATCTTCACGTCGGCATAGTAGGCGCGACGGATAAAGTCGGCCGTCTCCTCAAAGCGGGTCAGGAACTCACCCAGGCGAGCCGGGCTCTCCAGATCCATGATACAGGTAACTCCACCCACGGTCAGGGACTGGGGATGGGGCTGTTTGGCGCCGAATACGGCCAGCATCTGGGCAGCCGTACGCTGGATTTCCAGCGCTTTCAGATAGTGGGAGAGAACAATCAGGTTCTGCTCCGGGGTGAAGTGGTAGGTGCCATGGCCCCAGTAGGCGTTGGCAAATGGACCCAGGTGGCCTTTGTCCACGAAGGTCTTCACTTTGGCCTGCACCGCTTTCAGCTCATCGGCACCTGTGGAAACCGGGAATTCGGCGTAGCGGAACGCCAGATCCGACGCCTTGCGGGGATCAGCCGCCAGTGCCTGGGTGATGTCACACCAGTCGAGGCCGTGGAGATGATAGAAGTGCACCAGGTGATCGTGCATAAAGAGCGCGATACCCATGAGCGAGCGAACCAGCTGGGCGTTATAGGGGGGAATGATCCCCAGGGCGTTTTCGACCGCCTCAATACCCGCCTTGTAGTGGGAGTAGGTACAGACGCCGCAGATACGCTGGGTCATAAAACCGGCATCGCGAGGATCGCGGCCTTTGAGAATCTCCTCAATACCGCGGAACAGGGTGCCGCTGGCAAAGGCATCGGTAATGGTATTGTTATCGTCGATAACCACATCCACCCTCAGGTGGCCTTCAATGCGCGTGATGGGATCAACCACTATACGTCTTGACATATTCCGTGCTCCTTAAATCTTATTTACTGTCCGCAGAGGTCTTGGTCTCATCTTCATGGTCAAGAACCTTGGGGTTCCGGAAGTTCCCCTGCACAACAGAGTAGACAGCGTGAGCACCAATGCCCACCGCCGTGGCCGTCAGAAGGGCAATGCCAATCTTGTCAGCCGTGGCATCGGCGCCCATTCCACCAAAGACACCAGAGTACAGGTGGTCCTTGCGGGGCTCTTCATAAGGCGCCATGGTATCCCAGAAGTTGGGTTCACTGCAGCCGATGCAGCCGTGACCCGCCTGAACCGGCCAGCTGGTATGCTGGTTGAAGCGTTCAATGGCACAGTTGTTAAAGGTATAGGGGCCCTTGCAGCCGACACGGTAGAGGCAATAACCGCGTCGGGCACCATCGTCACCAAAGCGCTGCACAAATTCACCAGCATCAAAGCGACCCCGACGTTCGCACATATCATGTACCCGCATGCCATAAGCCCAGCGGGGGCGTCCGAAGGAGTCAAGGGCGGGAAGAGTCCCGAAGAGAATGTAGTGGAGAATGGTTCCGACAATATTGGATTCACTGGGAGGACAGCCGGCGATGTTGATGACGGCCTTGCTGATGATCTTGCTGACCGGGCGGGCATTGGTGGGGTTCGGACGGGCAGCCTGAATACCGCCATAGGTGGCGCAGGCGCCCACAGCAATCACAGCGGCCGCGCCATCGGCTGCCTTCTTCACAATGGACTCACCGGTGTGGGCATGGGGACCGATAGTCAGGTAGAAGCTGTCGCGACCAGCCGGCACAGCGCCTTCCACCATCAGGATGTACTTCCCTTGATGCACATCCATGGCGCGCTCAAGGTTCTCTTCCGCCTGCCAGCCCGATGCGGCCATGATGGTTTCATGATATTCCAGGGAAAGGTAGT
This sequence comes from Desulfurispirillum indicum S5, assembly GCF_000177635.2. Taxonomy (NCBI): domain Bacteria; kingdom Pseudomonadati; phylum Chrysiogenota; class Chrysiogenia; order Chrysiogenales; family Chrysiogenaceae; genus Desulfurispirillum; species Desulfurispirillum indicum. The sequence continues at coordinate 1,179,541 of NC_014836.1, read as the reverse complement.
CAAAGATAAGGGATTCAAGGGTAGGAGAGTCGGTGCGCAGCAGACTCTCACTGCACCCGGTACACTCCGCCATATGGAGGTAGATGACCGGAATACGATCCAGCAGCTCCGCTGCTTCCGCAACGCGGCGGGTAAAGGTCACCGGCAAAGACATCGCTGCGGTAATCGTGGCCGCCCACTGCATGAACTGACGACGTGAAATACCCCGTTCTTTCAGCTTTTCACTGAAAGTCGGGCCACTTTTCAATGAAGGCATAGCGCGCAGTTCCTGCAGGCGTTTTTCCGCCTGAGCGTCCAGTTTACGGCGCTGCCCTTCTTCCCCTCTCGTATGCTTGGAAACTCCTGCATTGACCATAATCAACTCCTTCGCATCTCTCTATTGATTACTCAACGGACGGGAACACCGTTCTGAACCGGCATGCCCGCATGGTGAGAATACAAGTCATGCCCAGTAAACTGACAATATTTTTACCAGCTGGTATAAAATAGGGGTTCATTGCAGAAAAAGTCAATTGGAGAGTGAAGGAGTCACCAGGGCCATGACGCGTCCGGCATCAAGTCTAGAGGCATCCAGAGGCAATTGACGGAATTGTTCTGAATTTCGAACAGCGTTTTGTATGAAATCCCGAACAATTCCAGGTCCCTCCAGGGCAACGGAAGGACGCAAGGACTCAAGGGCGCTGTCAAGGGAAGCCACCACCCGCTCCTCCAGTTCGTGCAACCGCTCATATTCACGGGCAACCCGCTCCAGAGAGCGCTGTGAAAACGCCGCAACCTCCGCAGCAGAAACCGCATTTCCCTCGCTGCTCACCAAAGGCTCCAGGCGCAGGGACTGCGCGTGCACCACAAAGGAGTCCACAATGCCACCATGACTGGAGTCGACTACCGGAATCACCCGTGAGCCCATATTGGTGTTCTCCCCGGCAATCCGGCCAATGTAACTCTGCAGAAATGTCAGCTCCTCACTGATGCGCTGACGATCAGCAGGAACCAGTTCCCGGCCAGCGGCAGCCTTCGAGGAAACGCTGTACAGGCGCAACAGGGAATTCTGCAGACCTTCCTGACCGTCAATGCGTTCCTTTGCCATGCGCACCAGGTTCAGGCCCTCCTGAATATCCTCCAGCACCAGGCGAAAGAAAGAGGCGCTGCGACTGCCATGACGCTGAATCTCTACCTGTTCCGCAAAATCCGTGGCTCCGGAAGCGTCTTCGCCAACAGCAGTGCCTCCCCCGCCGGAGGCCAGAGGCCCTTTTCTGCGGGAGACATCAACCAACGATGCATGGGAGTGGGCGACACCTTGAACCGCCATGAAGCATCCTCACGCGCTTCCATGCGGTGAACTGCACATCCGTGTCACAAGAGGAGATAAGAGTCAAAAATACGAGAATACGGACAATTGTCAACACAGAATGCGCGTCAGTAGTCGATCCGGTCCTCTTTGTCCTGCCAGAGCCGGAATACTTCCAGCGCGGCCGGATGCTCAACATGACGCGCCGGTATCACCCGAAAGCGTGGATCTACGCCAATCTGCTCATATATGAACTCATCGGAAAAATTCACCCTGGCCGCATCCTGACGGTTGGCAGCGTAGTAAATGGCACGCAACCGCGCCCAATAAATGGCCCCCAGGCACATGGGGCAGGGCTCACAACTTGTGTATATATCACAATCCTCAAGGTGGAAAGTTTTCAGATTGGCGCAGGCGTCGCGTATCGCCACGATTTCAGCGTGAGCCGTGGGGTCCAGGCTACTGGTCACCCCGTTGCGCCCCCGACCGACAACCTGCCCCTCTCGCACGATCACCGCCCCGAAGGGGCCGCCATCTCCACTGTCAATATTCTGCCTTGCCATGGCAATGGCCTGCTCCATATAGACCCGATGGTCACTCACACACAGCTCCTTCCTGAAATTTCGCACCCTTTGACTTTGGTATAGCCCATTGACAGGCAGCGGCCCCCCCATGTGCGGCGTTGCCCCAGGCCCCGGGACTTGCTACCATGGAAGAAAAACGCACAGGAGGCAACCATGAAGCCGGAACATTTTCTGTCCCACTGGCAGGACGCCTTCAACCGCCAGGATATCGAAGCCCTGGTGCGAACCTATGACCCGCAGCGGGGAACCTTGTGGGGAACCTTTTCCACCACCCTGCGCCAGGACTCCGACGCAATCCGGAACTACTTCGCCACGGTCTTCACCAAAGAACAGCCCCGTATTGTCCTCCACCCCGCGCACACGCGTCAGTGGGAAAACTCCGCCGCCTGCTCCGGCCACTTCACCTTCAGCTGGACGGAAAATGGCCAGTCAAAGTCCGCCCAGGGACGCTACAGTTTTACGCTGCGTCTGCACAACGGCGTATGGACCATCGTCGACCACCACTCGTCGGTTATGCCCGACCTTCCCGCACCAGACGATCAATAACCTGGGACAGACTGTGCTCCGGCGTCACCTGCAACAGAGCGCGCATCTCCCTGGAGCGCTCCAGAAAATCCTGACCATCGATCTGCGCCATGGCATTCAGAAGGTTCTGCGCTGTCACCTCGTCCTGCAGAAACTCCTGATGAATGGGCGGTCGTCCGGCGAAGTGGAAGATCATATTGGAAAGCCCGATATAGGGCAGCTTCACAAAGTGCCGCCCCAGGAAGTAGTCCAGCGCCTTGGCCCGGTACGCCAGCACAAAGGGCGTCCCGATCAGAGTCGCCTCCAGGGTAGCCGTGCCCGAACACACAAAGGCGAAGGACGCCTCCAGCAAAGCTTCGTGGGTGGAACGCGCCACCTCGAACCCCCGCAAATCCCCGTACATCTCGGCAATATCATTCTCTCGATAGTGGGGTGGAATCACCAGCAGCTTGCGCCCCGACAGGCTGGCGGCCACCTCACGGTACACCGGCATCAGCTTGCCGATCTCGCTGCGGCGACTGCCCGGCAGAAACGCCACGGTACTGCCCTGACTGACGTCATTCTTCCAGGTGCGAATCTCCTCCATCAGTGGATGCCCCACATAATGGGCATGTTTCCAGAACTGGTTCTCAAAGGGCAGAATCGACGCCTGCACATCGGTCACCGCCTCCACCACGGGAATCCGGCCCGACCGCCAGGCCCATACCTGGGGCAGGATGTAGTAGATGATCTTCACATGGGGATGCTGCTTCTTGATGGATTTTGCCAGGGGAATGTGAAACCCCGAAGAGTCGATCAGCAGCACCGCATCATGCAGGGGAGCCTGCCGGGTCATCATATCAATGGCCTTGCGGGCAAAGGGAATCTTGGCAAAGGCGTCCACAAAGCCCATCACCGAAAACTCCCGGCTGTCGATAAGCGGCTTGCCCAGGTGATCGCTGAAAATCCCCTGAATTTCCACACCGGGCAGCTGGGACATCAGCCGTTCCAGATGCACATTGGCCGAAGGCTCCAGAGCACTGACCAGAAGTTTCACGTATCCTCCCCATCTCGTTTTTTCAATATATCGCCAAGCATAGCAGAAAAGTGCTTCTGAACACGGTTGTCGGCAAACTTCTTCCACTGCCGCGCAAACTCCCCGCGACAGTGCGACCTACGCTGATGGAGCAGCGCCTGCAGATAACCCAGTGCCATATACAGCCGGTAGCCGCCCTCAGCCTGACTGCGATACATCTGCGCAGCGTACTCTTCCAGAGCCTGCAGCTGAACGGCAACATCGTTGAATTCGCCCAGGCAGGTCTGCAACTCCTTCAGCGCGCGCACCGCCCGCTCAAAGCCAGAGCCCCCGTACAGGGAGGGAAAGATATCCAGCAGGTAGCGCAGCCGCTTGGCGGCAATCCTCACCTCGTGCAGCTGTTCGTCGGAACTCTTCGCCCGGATTCTGCCACCCTTCTTCAGTAAACGCGCCAGGGCATCACCAATACACAGGTCCGCCAGCTGCTTGATGGGAATATCGGCCATAGCCGCCGTCATCAATGAAGCCTGATCGTCCTCGCGAAGCACCAGCGAATTCAGGCGATCCAGAACACGCGCGTAACGGGCGGAACTCAGCAGCCGCTGCAGCGATCCATAGGCGCGGCGGCGCTTGTGCCACAGCAGCGACTTCAGTGACAGCAACACTTCCCCACTCCCCGGGGGCAGCTGGCGCTGCAACGGCTCCAGGGACTCAAGGAAGACATCCAGATCCCTGGCCAGGCCCGTGCGGCTGCTGAGCCAGGCCAGGTCAACACGCAGCGACTGGACAACCTCCGCGTCCAGCACATCTCCCATGGAGCGCAGCAGCGAACGCAGGCGACGCAGAGCGACACGATAGTCGTGGAGAAATTCCGCATCCAGATCATGCACCATGCCATGTTCGTTGCGCCCCATCACCGCCACCCACTGGCCAAGTATCGAGCGCACACATGGAGCCGACTCCATGGAGGCATCGAAGCGCTGGGCCTGCCATGGCTGGTAATCACCGGGAACCATACCCAGTGCCTCGATACCAAAACCCACCAGGCCACCATCAAGGGACTCCACCCCCTGTAAAGAGCAGCACACCGTCAGCACCCGCCGCAGAAATTCAGCAGAACAGGACTCCAGGGGGACAATCTGCAGAAAATTCCCCGCAGCCCGGCGCGCCTCGCCCTGCCGTGCGAACTCCAGTTCGGCCTCTATCAGCGCGAGGGTGACACCGCTTCCGTCTTCGTCACGCAGCTGCCAGCAGCTCTGGCGACCTTCCACGGACAGAAAGGGAAGCAGAGCCCGATTTCCCGCAAGTTTCCGCAGACGCCTGCGCAGCGCACCCGGGGCAAACTGCTCGGCAAAGCGCGGCATTACTCCCGATATATCGGCAGTGTCCACCTGGTTTGCATCGCGCCAGAGGCTGAGCCCAAAGCTCTGGTGTTCCTGTACCGCCTGCAGGTGATAACCCGCCCTCCACAACCGCCAGTCAAAAGTATCGCAGCACTGAATATCGCAGTCAAAAACCTCGACCGCGCCCAGATGGAAAAAATTCGCCAGCAACGCCTCCATCTCCGGCGCGCTTGAGTGACGGCGAAGAACAAACAGATTCCCGGAAAATGGCGTAAAAAACCTCATCTGCTTCCCCTGTAGAGTCATGGTTACGGCACCACGGTGTTTATCTGCACGCAAAGTATCCGTTGACAGTGTCCCGAAACGCTTTTATATTTTCACCATATCAACGGAATGCGTCAAAGATCAAAAACCCCTAACGTCCCATAATGTACCATAGCGATGGTTCAAATCATCGCATTTCTTTTCTGACCAGCCCCTGAATGCGAATCAGGAGCTGCGCCCACTACTCACGGAGGTTACCCCAATGAAACGCATCAGCAGTGCCCTGCTCGTCACCCTGCTTCCCTTCTCAGCCCTGGCGGCTCCCCACTTCCATCCGTCCGGTCCCAACCTGACTTTTGGTGATATCAGTAATCCCCAGACCATCATGTCCACCACCGCCAACCCCGCCGCCGGCGCCGCCGCGGAGAAGCGCGGACTTCGCTTCGGCCTGCTGGGTTCCGTGGGCTTCGCCATCGAAGTGGGCAACGTGGAAGACATGATGGATAAGCTGGACGACTTCATGGACTATGAATTTAAGGACTACGAGCTTAACTTCCCGAATTACACTCCTGGCCTTGAGTTAATTCAAGCCCAGCAGGACGTCAACACCGTCAGGGAAGCTCTGGCCGACTACGAATACCTTGAAGGGGAATTTAACTCCTTCCTCGCCGACGCCCACGAAAAGGGCTATGTGAAGTTCGGCTTCTCGGCCCACGCTCCCCTGATGCCCGTCATCGCCACCTTTGACACCCTGCGCGGCAGCCTGACCTTTGACGCCAACTTCTCCGGCCAGGGCAAAATGTTTGTTCACGGCGACACCATTGGCACACCAGCCCAGATCACCTCAAATCTTCCTGACAGCGGCATGACTGATGAGCAGATTGCCACATGGATAGCAGCAGGCAATACTCCTGAAGTCGACACAAACGCCAACCTGAGCATCCACGGCGGCATGCTGCGTGAGCTGGGCGTGGCCTACAGCGCCCGCGCCTACGAGCACGAAAAGGGCCTCCTCTATGTGGGTGGCCGACTGAAGCACTACAACGCCGAACTCTCCTATGTCTCCGTCTCCACCAAGGATGAGGACGACGCCATCGACGCCATCCGCGACAATATGGACGCCAACCTGGTGGAGAGCACCAGCCTCGGCCTCGACGTGGGCGTGATCTGGGCAGCGGAGAACTACCGCGTCGGCGCCACCCTGGTCAACTTCAATGAACCCAGCTTCGATACCCCCGACGGGTATATCGGCAAGGGCAAGCTGGAGCGCCAGATCCGCACCGAGGGCGCCCTCTATACCGCCAGCCGCAACTGGGTGCTGGGCGCGGGCCTTGACCTCAACAGCGCTGCCGACCTGGTGGGCGACGACTACCAGTGGATGACCCTCAGCGCCGCCTACGCCACCCAAAGCTGGTGGATTCCCGGCTTCCGCGTGGGCTACCGCCAAAACCTGGCGGGCGAAGAGCTCAGCTTCCTGACCAGCGGTGTCACCCTCTTCAAGGCCCTGAACCTCGACCTGGCCTACAGCCTTGACAGTGCCGACGGCGACAGCGTCCCCCGGGCAATGATGTTCAACCTGGGTCTGGAAGTGACCTTCTGAGCAGGCAGTTCAATACAGCCGATCGTTGACCAGCACATTTATCGTTCCATTCAGCCTGTCCATGGTATATTCTGGACAGGCTGAATTCTTTGCCCACCGCCGGGAGGTTACCATGGCACCGACAAAATTCCTGCGATCCCTGTCACTCCTGACACTGTCAATACTGTGCTTGTTTTCTTTTTCCTGGGCGACTTCCCACCAGCTTTCCCTGTCCTACGGCCTGGAAAACTACACCTGGAAAGAGTACCACGGCGGCGGCAAGCTCCTGGAGGAGAGCGGTCTGCGCCATGTCCTGGCCCTGGGATGGGACAATATGACCCATGCCGGCGAAGGCCCCCTGCTGGCTCTGGAAGGGCGCTTCTACTTCGGCAGCGTGGACTACGACGGAGCCACCATGGACGGCGATCCCGCCACCTCCACCACGGAGTACTTCGGCAACCGCTATGATGGACTGCTGGGCTACCGCAAGGAGCTGGGAGATTTCTATGGCGATCTGCTGCTGGGCGGCGGTCTGGAGATGTGGGAACGGGATATCCAGAGTACTACCGTCACCACCTCCACCGGCGACACCGTTCGAGCCAGTGGTTACCTGGAGGAGTACTTTATCCTCTACTCCCGATTCGCGGTGGGGCTGGCCCATATGACACCCCAATGGCGATTCCACGGGCGCATGGGCATTAAGTACCCCTTTTATACCAACGAATACGTTGAAGGTGCCCAGCTTTCACCAGGACGCCTGAGCTCCACCTTTGCACGGATAACCAGCGTGCGGGTAGATGAAAGCGGACGCAACCGCTACGCCATATCCCTCTACTACGACTCCTACCGCTTCTCCGCCTCCAAGCCCGTGGATGTACCCTGGCTTGACAACCCCGCCTACCAACCCGAAAGCGACCAGGATATCTGGGGAGTACAAGTGCTGTGGTATTTCTGATTAACAGAAGAACTTTTCTTCTGCATAACGGTCCTGACAGGAAACCGAAACTCTGCTGTTCCTGATCAGCGAGTCACACATTTCCATACTCATCTTGAACAGGTGCATTACACTTTTTGACCGCGCAAAAAGTGTACAAAAACGCGCCCCCCGAACGCCCGTTTTTCCGGGTCATTGCTCGCCTGTTCTGGAGATCCGGCAGCAGGCTGCTCAAAGAGGCCCATCTGCTGCGTTGCCGGGCATCGCTCGTCACTGCGACGTACAGGGAGGTACGCCTCGCTCCTCGCTTTGCCCGCGCCTTGCACCTGGGCCTCTTTGCGTTGCCTGACCCCTGCTTCCCTGCAGTGCTGCCGGACCACTCACTTCCTGTGAGTGTCCCTTCGGGTCTTGCCAGCCAGGCGTCGCACTCACCGGACGGGCTCAGGGGGGAACGGCCTGTTTCTGTCTCTCCCCCGTGGGCTGGCCCAGCCAGGACGCGAAGACTGGAACGCTATGGACCCGCAGGGTTGACGCCACGAGGGCGGCAACCGCAAACCAAAAGCCACGGAGGGCGGTTGTTTGCGGTCCCCAGTTCCAGGCAAGCGGACGGCTGAAAAGGGCAGCACTGGGGGCCGCTTCCCAGCTACTTTGGGCGGGTCCAAAGTAGCAAAACACACACCAAAACCTGTTACTCTATTCAGTCTGTTTCGTCGAAATGGACATCAGGCAATCAGCGCCTTACTGTACGCGCACAGATTAAAATCCATTGTTCCTGAGCACCTGAAAACTCTCATGATCCGTCAGATCAAACTGCACGGGGGTCACGCTGATGTAGTTCTGCTTCATGGCAACCCAGTCGGTTTCCTCTGCGGATTCGTGCTCCAGTTCTTCTCCGGTCAGCCACCAGTACTCTCGCTGGCGTGGGCAGTGGCGTTTTTCAAAGACATCGCGATACCGTGAGACGGCCTGGCGGGTAATGCGCACGCCCTGTATACGATCGGCGTCTGTGGAGGGCAGGTTGATGTTAAAGAGAAAGCGTCCGGTGTCAAAGGGCAACAGCCGTTCCACCAGGGAACGCAGGTGACCGTGACACGCGTTGTAATTGGGTTTGCGGTAGTCGTCCACACTGACGGCAAAGGAGGGTATGCCCTGCAGCAGGCCTTCGGTGGCAGCGGAGACGGTGCCGGAATAGATGATGTTGCTGCCACAGTTGGGGCCTTTATTGATGCCACTGATAACCATATCGGGTCTGATTCCCAGGCCCCGCAGGGCCAGCTTCACGCAGTCCGCCGGGGTGCCGGTGGTCTTGTAGGCGCGGCTTGCGCCGCGAAATTCAACGTCTTCCGTCCACAATGGTGTAGAAATGGTAATGGCATGCCCGATGGCGCTGCGTTCCGTGTCCGGTGCCACCACCGTGACTTCGTTGCCCGGAGCAAAAATATCCACCAGAGCCTGGAGCCCGCAGCTGAAAATGCCATCATCATTGGTTATCAGTATATGCATAAATGCCTCCTGGAGTATTACCCGCAGCGTACCTCGCTACAATGGCAGATGCAAGCGCCCCTGTTACATTCTCACTGGGCGTAATTACTTATGGATTTTTGTACCGTTAAACGGTAATATTCTGTATACATTACGCACGGTTGCCTTCATTTGGCCACGTGCGTAAAATCATTCACAAGGTGTTCACATGCCAACTATTCTCGATGGTAAAAAACTCTCACAAACCATACTGGACGAGCTGTCCGCAGAAGTTTCCGCGCTGAAAAGTCAAGGCATCCAGCCAGGCCTGGCGGTTATCCTGGTGGGCGACGACCCTGCCAGTAAAGTCTATGTCGGCAGCAAGCAGAAGACCTGCGAAAAGATCGGCATCCTCTCCAAGTCTTCCATCCTGCCCGCTGCCACTTCGCAGGCAGAGCTGCTGTCCGTGGTGCAGCAGTACAACGACGATCCACAGATCCACGGAATTCTGTGTCAACTGCCACTGCCCCACCACCTGGATGAGAGCGAGGTGATCAATGCCATCGCGCCACAGAAGGATGTGGACTGCTTCCATCCAGACAATGTCGGCCGCGTCCTGATCGGAGCGCCACGCTTCCTGCCCTGTACGCCCCATGGCGTGGTGCAGCTCATCAAGCGCACGGGCATTGAGACTACCGGCAAGCACGCGGTGATTGTGGGCCGAAGCGATATCGTCGGCAAACCACTGGCGGCCATGATGCTGCAGAAGGACTCGGGCTCCAATATGGGCTGCAACAGCACGGTGACCATCTGCCACAGTGCGACCCGCAACCTGGAAGAGGTCTGCGCCCAGGCGGATATCCTGGTGGCCGCAATTGGCAAGCCGGAATTCATCAAGGCCCATATGGTCAAAGAGGGCGCTGTGGTCATCGATGTCGGCATTAATCGCATAGACGCTGATAACAGCAAGGGCTATCGACTGGTGGGTGATGTGGCCTACGACGAGGTGGCACCGAAGTCATCCGCCATCACGCCGGTTCCCGGCGGTGTCGGGCCCATGACCATTGCCATGCTGATGTACAACACGGTCAAGAGCGCGAAACTGGCGCACGCATAAACGAACTGTCCGACTTACTCGAGGGCGCCATGGCACGATCATGGCGGTGCAGTCATACAAGGGGGGACTTTTGGCATCACAGGCTCATCAGAAACAGCTGACTCTGTTCAGGCAGGGGAAATCTCCGATGAACATCACTCACAGGCGGCCATGGTATCTGTTTCCCAATCTCACCATCAGGTTCAAGCTGATCGCTTTTTTTGTGGCCATGGTCTCTTCTGTGGCTGTAGTTATGGTGGGTCTGGTCATGCTGGCCACCCACACCACCATTGAAGATGATTATGAAATCATCATCAAGAATGCCGCCACCAGTACAGCCGCTGCCCTGCAGACCCTGCAGGAGCGGGTAACCACCTATGCCGACATTCACGCCCGCAAGCATGAGATTGCCACGGCCACGGCCTTCAGCGATACGGCTACCCTTGAGCGCCTCCTGACCCAGGACTATCAGTCCCTTGCGAAAAACGACCCGACCATTGCCACTCTGGAAGTTACCGACGACCAGGGGATTGTGATCCTGCGCGGTCACAATCCTGGCCGCAGCGGCGACAATAAGTCGGCGGTGCCCATGGTGCGCGACGCGCTGCAGGGAAGAGCCAGCAATGGTCTGACCGTCTCCATCACCACTGGTGAGATGGCCATGGACGCCGTAATGCCCCTGAACTACCAGGGGCAGATCGTGGGCACCATAAAAGTGGGCAGCTACCTGCGTTCCAACACCGCCCGATCCCTGGCGGAGATTTCCAACACGGAAGTGGCCTTTGTCGCCAATAACCGGATCAACGCCTCTACGATTGCGGGGTTCAGTGGTGATTACACGATCCCTGCCGAGGCTCTCAGGAAAGTTGAACGTGGCGAAGTCGCCTTTGGTATTCTGACCATTGAAAACACATCCTATAACGTCTCCTACCTGCCCATGAACGACGGACGGGGTCGCCTGGCGGCGGTTACCATGAATCTGTTGCCCCGGGACAATCTGCATGCTGCCAAGTGGACTGCCTTTTTGCGCACCAGCGCTGTCGTAGCGGTTCTGGCTGGATTCTCCATGATATGTGCCATTGCCATTGCCATTGCCATTACGCGGCCCCTGAATAAGATGCAGGACGCCTTCCTGGATCTGGCTGAAGGCGATGGTGACCTGACGCAGCGTTTTCCGGTGTTCGGCGCTGACGAAATCTCCAAGGCCAATGACGCCATGAACCGCTTCCTGGACATGACCCAGGAGATCGTACGCGAAGCCACTGATGGCTCCCATGAGACCGCTACTGCCAGTGAGGAACTTTCCGCGACGGCTGAATCGCTGTCCAGCAACATCGGCCAGCAGTTTGAGCTGGTTGAGCGCACGGGAACTCTCGTGAGTGAAGTGGGAGAAAACCTCGATATTACCGAAGAGCTGGCCGTCACCTCCACCGAAGTTCTTGAAGATGGTTACAAGATGCTGACTTCGCTGATCAGCGATCTTGGAAAGGTCAACAATCAGATCCTGCACGACAGCCAGGCGCAGCAGGAGATGGCCCGCAAGATGCAGGCGCTGAACCAGGAGGCCAGCAAGATTGAAGATGTCCTTTCCATTATCTCCGATGTGGCTGACCAGACCAACCTGCTGGCGCTGAACGCATCCATTGAGGCAGCCCGCGCCGGAGATCAGGGGCGAGGATTTGCCGTTGTCGCCAACGAGGTTCGCGTGCTGGCCGAAAGAACCCAGAGCTCCCTGGGCGAGATCCGCTCCATCATCAACAGCATTACCCGCAGCATCAATGGTATCCACGGCGAGGTCGACCAGGTGGCCACCAATATCCTGGGCATTGCCGACAGCTCCCAGGACCTGATGCAGCAGGCGGAAGTCACCCAGAACAAGCTGCGCAACACCGTGGAGTCCTCCTCGGAACTGGTACGCAAGAGCACCTTCATCGCCAAGAAGACCAAAGATCTCATTGAAATTATGCGTGAAATGTTCGAGCTTTCCCAGGAAAACAAGAACGCCGGAGACAACATCACCGATGTGTCCATCACCCTGGCGGAGAAATCCAACACGCAACTGGCCATGCTCCAGCGCTTTAAAATGTAACGGAAAGGAAAGTACTTTATGGATATCCAGAAAAAAGACTCTTCCACGCTGGTGATTACCGGGAATATAAAGAGCATCCGCCATTCCCAGATGATTCGGGAGAGTGTGGAGCAGTGTCTGCGTGGCGGCGTGAAATCCATTCACCTGATCATCGAAGATTCCTTCTCCATGACCTCTACCGTTATTGGCTTTCTGATGAAAATCATCAACGAAGAGGGAGTGAAGGTCTCCATGACCATCAGCGACCATCGACTGTGGCAACTTCTCAACGACTTCCAACTGATAGAGATGTTCCGCGTGCAGGAGAAATCTTCATCTGCTTCCGACAACAGCCACCAGCTCGAAAACTGATATGACAGACTCCCGCGGGTCAGGCATCGCCATGGGCGGAACCTCTTCGTCCTCCCAGAGACGGCAGGCGCAGATACGCTGGGAGTCTTTTTTTCTTTCCTTCCTCATCCTTCTTTTCGCCGCCGTCAGCATCGGCTGGTTTTACCTCAAGGCCTACGAGGCCGTTCTGGCAAGTGAACGCAAAGATCTGGAAAGGCTGGCCCAGGCTGCCGCCACCGTCATCGATCCACAGCGCCACGCACTGCTGCGCTCACCGGAACAGACCGGCAGCGACCTGCACCATGAGCTCCTGGAGCCCCTGGTGCGTTTTCATCAGCAGTTCCCCAGCCTCGAATATGTCTATACCGCCATACGGCAAGACCATACTATCTTCTTTGTGCTGGACACCCGCAGTACAGATGTCTTTGGAACCATTGGCGAGAGAGATCTTCTTGAGGACGGCAGCCTCTTCGTTGTCTACGAAAATCCATCACCCACGCTGCACCAGGCCTTCTCCCGCCAGCATGTCGCCTCGGAGCCCGAGCTCCATGATGATGAATATGGCACTTTTCTCAGCGCCTACGCCCCGCTCCGCGACCAGGATGGTATTTTTCACGGCATCGTGGGTGTCGACATCAATGACCGGGAGCTGAAAACCCGGCTGGCCCATGTGCGCCGCGCTGGCATTGCCGGTTTTGCCCTGGCTCTCACCTTTGCCCTGGTCGTCGCCATCGGCCACACCCTTTTCCGCCACCAGCAGATTTCCTCCCAGTTGCTGCTGCGGGAGCGTCAGGAACAGCTCAGCAAGAGCGAACATCTTTTAAAACAGACCCAGCAGCTGGGGCGCATCACCACCTGGAGCATTCACCTGGAGACCCTGGAACTGCGCCTTGATGAGTTCCACCTGAGCCTGATGGGCTACCCCGATACCAGCCAGCAGCGATTGATCACAACGCTTCCCGCCTACAGTGAAGGCTATGTGCACCCGGATGATATCCCATTGCTCCAGCAACGACTGCAGTATGCCAGGGAGAACCGGACCAATGACACCTACCAGGACGCCTTTGAATACCGCTTTCTGCGGCCCGATGGCTCCCACGGCTACTTCTCTGTGGTTGCCGGACGACTGCGCTTTCGCGAAGCCGACGGCAGTATGAGCGCTTCCTCAAATATCGTGGTGGGACTGGCACAGGATATTTCTGAACGTAAATCGGCTGAACAGGCTCTCATGCACCTCAATGAGGAACTGGAAAACCGCATTGCCAGTGCAGTGGAAGCCGTGCGGGAGAAAGAGCGGCTGCTGCTCTATCAATCACGGCTGGCAACCATGGGGGAGATGGTCGCCAACATAGCCCACCAGTGGCGCCAGCCTCTGACTGCGGTGTCCCTGCACATTCAGGACCTGCAGATGGAAGCGGAATCAGCCGGTAGCGTCGACAATGCCACGGTTCAGGAGGCGATCATTCCCTCCCTGGAGCAAATTCGCTTTATGTCGCGCACCATTGATGATTTCAGTAACTTTTTCAAACCCGACAAGGACAAGGTCTTTTTCTCATTGCGTGAAGCGGTGGAGGAAACCCTTTTCCTGCTGAGCCCGGGACTTCGTTCCCACAACATTGAGGTTCATCTGGAGGGGCAGGATGACACCATTCTGGGTTACCTCAATGAGTTTTCCCAGGTGATCATGAATATCCTGAACAACGCCCGTGACGCCCTGATAAGCCGTGGCGTGGAGCGTCCTTTCATCGACATCCGGCTTTTCCATGTGGACAACAGGCCGGTCATCACCATTGCCGACAATGCCGGTGGCATCAGGGAACACCTTGTGCATCATATCTTCGAACCATACTTCACCACCAAGTCCACCAGCTCCGGCACCGGGCTCGGTCTCTATATGTCCAAGGTCATCATTGAAGAGAGCATGGGGGGAAAACTTGGAGTGCGCAATACCGAGGTGGGTGCGGAATTTCGCATAGAGCTCTGAAAATCTAGAAGAGAACAGCCGCCATGGCACGAGTGCCATGGCGGCTGTGTTTTTCGCAACACGAGCGGTTGGTTTATTCCACGACGACCAGCAGATCGCCAGAATCCACTTCATCTCCCTCACCAACCAGTATACGGCTGACTTTGCCGGCCTTCCCGGCAGACACCTTGGTCTCCATCTTCATGGCCTCGGTGATCACCAGCGCCTGGTCTTTCTTCACGCTGTCACCTTCCTTGACCAGTACCTTGAAGACCTTGCCGGGCATGGACGCCGCCAGGTGACCGGCATTGGCGAGATCGGCTTTTTCACGGCTAACCACATTCTTGGACGCTTCATTATCCTTGACGTACACCGTGCGCGCCACACCATTGAGTTCAAAGCGCACGGGCCGGTACCCTTTCTCGTTGGGTTCACCGATGGCGATCAGCTGCACCACGAGGGTTTTGCCCTCTTCGATCTCAATTTCCACCTGTTCGCCAATATCCAGTCCATAGAAGAAAACAGGAGTGTCAAAGACGCTGACATCGCCATACTCATCCACATGTTTGAAGTAATCTTCAAGAACGCGGTCATACAGGGCATAGCTGATGGCATCAATGTCACTGGCTTCAAAGTTGAACTTCGCACTGATGGTTCTGCGCAGACCTTCCAGATCAACGGGCTCAAGCAGTTCACCGGGCCGGCAGGTGATAGCCTCTTCCCCTTTCAGAACGACCTTCTGCAGGTCGGCGGGGAAACCGCCCATGGGCTGCCCCATCATGCCTTTGAAGTAGGAAACGGCGCTGTCCGGGAATCCCATCTTGGCTCCGCGTTCCACCAGTTGCTCTTTTGTCTCGATGTTGTTGCGGATCATGAAGAGGGCCAGGTCGCCGACAACCTTTGAGGACGGGGTCACCTTGACGATATCGCCCAGGATATCATTGACCTCGGCGTACTTGCGTTTGATATCGTCGAAGCGCTCGCCAAGTCCAAGGGATATGGCCTGGGGTCGGAGGTTGGAGTATTGGCCACCGGGGATTTCGTGCTCATAGACTTCCGCATTTCCCGCCTTCAGGCCACTTTCAAAGGGCGCGTAATAATCGCGGATAATTTCAAAGTAGTTGGATATTTTCTGGGCTTGGGCGATATCAATGCCCGGATCGCGTTCAGTGCCCTGCAGTGCGTAGAGAATGGCGTTCAGAGAGGGCTGACTGGTCAGCTCCGCCATGCTGGCCATGGCGAGGTCGACAGCATCGACGCCAGCTTCTGCCGCTTTCATCACGGTCGTGATCGCATTGGCACTGGTGTCGTGGGTGTGGAAGTGGATGGGAATATCAATGGCGTCCTTGAGCGCCTTCACCAGCTCCGTGGCAGCATAGGGCTTCAGCAGGCCAGCCATGTCCTTGATGCCCAGTACATGGGCTCCCATCTTCTCCAGTTCTTTCGCCATGGTGACATAGTACTTCAGGTCATACTTGGAGCGTTTCTTGTCGAGAATATCACCGGTGTAGCAGATGCACGCCTCGGCGACCTTGCCGACTTTTCCGACTTCCTCAATGGCAACTTTCATGCCGTCAAGCCAGTTCAGGGAGTCGAATATGCGGTAGATATCCATCCCTTCGCGGGCAGAAATGCGAATGAACTCACGAACCACATTGTCGGGATAATTGGTGTATCCCACGGCATTCGCGCCGCGCAGCAGCATCTGGAAGAGAGTGTTTGGTATTTCTGCACGCAGCTGCGCCATGCGCTCCCATGGAGATTCCTTGAGGAAACGATAGGCAACATCAAAGGTCGCCCCGCCCCACATTTCATAACTGAACATCTCGGGCATGTGTACGGAGCAGGCACGGGCGATGCGTGTCATATCACGGGTGCGCATGCGCGTGGCAAAAAGCGACTGGTGGGCATCGCGCATGGTCGTGTCGGTTAAGAGCAGGCGCTTCTGCTCCTTCATCCACTTGGCCAGGCCTTCCGGGCCACGCTGGTCGAGAATCTGCTTGGTACCATCCTGAACCGTCATTCCAGCAGTCTTTGGTACCACCGGGGGAAGAAAAGTCACTCCGGCTGGCTTGCCTTTGGGAATCCCATCGGTGCCGTTGACGACAATATTACCGATATACCTGATGGTTTTCGTGGCACGGTCACGCTTCTCACGGAACTGGAAGAGGTGGGGGCTGTCCTCGATATAGCCCGTGTCAGTTTCTCCGAGCAGAAAACGGGGATCGCGCACCACTTTTTCCAGAAAGAGCAGGTTGGTGTTCACGCCGCGAACCCGAAACTCCATGAGGGCGCGGTGCATTTTGCGGGCAGCCTTGTCAAGGGTTTTGCCCCAGGTAGTCACCTTCACCAGCAGCGAATCGTAATGGGGTGATATCACCGAGCCTTCAAAGGCACTGCCCGCATCCAGGCGTACGCCGAAGCCAACGGCACTGCGGTAGGCGGTAATTCGCCCTGTGTCTGGCAGGAAATTATTGGTGGGATCTTCTGTGGTAATGCGGCACTGAATGGCGTATCCGTGAAGGTTAATATCCATCTGACTCTTGATGCCGATTTGCGGCGCATCCATGCTGAGGCCTCTGGCAATATTAATCTGAGCCTGTACAATATCCCAGCCGGTCACCATCTCCGTGACCGTGTGTTCAACCTGAATGCGCGGGTTCATTTCAATGAAGTAGTGTTTGCCGGTCTGATCGACCAGGAATTCCACCGTACCGGCATTGATATAGCCGACTTTTTTCGCCAGAAGCACGGCGTCATCGCAGATGGCTTTCCGCTGGACATCGCTGAGTGTCAGGCAGGGGGCAACTTCGATAACTTTCTGGTGTCGACGCTGAATGGAGCAATCCCGTTCATACATGTGTACGATATTGCCGTGTTCATCACCAAGGATCTGCACCTCAATGTGTTTCGGACGCTCCAGCAGCCGCTCAAGAAAGACCGCGTCACTGCCGAACGCCTTCAGAGCTTCGCTTTTGGCGGACTCAATATTCTCCAGAAGCTGATCCTTGGAGCGCACCACCCGCATGCCGCGACCACCGCCACCGGCAGCTGCCTTGACCATGATGGGATATCCGTGTTCCTTGGCAAAAAGCAAAGCTTCCTGTTGGTTCTTAATGGGCTTAGCGGTTCCGGGAATAACGGGCAGACCCGCCTCAATGGCGATATTCTTCGCCGTAACCTTGTCACCCATCTTCTCGATGATATCGGCCCTGGGGCCGACAAATTTAATGTCATTCTCTTCGCATTTACGGGCGAACTCAGCATTTTCTGCCAGGAATCCGTAGCCAGGATGGATGGCGTCGATATTTTTGGACTTGGCCAGGGCGATAATCCCGTCGATATCCAGGTACGCCTCTATGGGCCCCTTGCCTTCACCCACCAGGTATGCCTCATCGGCCTTGTAGCGATGCAGGCTCAGCAGATCTTCTTTGGAGTAAATGGCGATGGTGGTAATGCCAAGTTCAGTACAGGCACGGAATACCCGGATGGCAATCTCCCCGCGATTGGCAACCAGAAGTCTTTTGATCGTTCGTTTCATTTTTCCCTCTTGATTTTGCGTGTTTTACTGGCACCCCGACCATCAGGGCGGAGTGCCAGTTTTCCCCATACACCAATACAATTAGAGAAAATAACAACGTTTGTCAAACGATAAATCGCAGAAAAACTACCGTGAACTCCACCATGCTGCCACGAAGTGCGCAAATTCGCCATTAAATACATCGCCACTTATCTGCCGGCATCCTGCCCCAAGAGTGACCAAAACCATGTGGAGCCCGCGCCCCAAGGCAGAGGAGGATGCAAACAGAGAGTCGGCGAAGGAAATCCGGAGGAAGAGGAGATGGTCAGAACTTCTCAAGATACTTGATGTGCTGCAGTTTCACGTACATCATGGCGGTCATGATGGCATCGCCCAGCGCATCGTGTTTGGCAAAGGGGGGAAGGTCAAGATCATGCATTATGGAATCGAACCGCAGGTCAACGTTTCCCTGGGGAATAGCGGCAATTTTCTTGTCGTAGTAAAGTCCCGATACTTCAATCTGCCGATTGGGCAGCGTAATCCCCAGCATGGGCTTCAGAACCCGATTGACCATGGCCACATCAAATTCCAGGTAGTATCCCACCAGCGGTCTGTTGCCGATAAAGTTCAGGAATTGCCTGATCCCTTCTTCAAGGGGAACGCCGTCCACCAGATCGCAGGTCAGCAGATGGTGAATCTTGATACTCTCCACGCGCATTTCCTGCTGGGGGTTGAAAAAGAGCTCCAGCTTTTCGCTGGTGAGGATCTGATTGCCGCGAATTCTCACCGCGCCGATGGAGATGATTTCATCATGGTGAACATCCAGTCCAGTGGTTTCGCAGTCAAACGAAACCGCCTCCTCACCGGTGTAGGGCTCAAAGAGAAACTCATACTCAGGGTCACGTAACCCCTTACGGTTGAAATACTGCTTTATTGTGTGGAGCATCAGCGCACCATATTGATTCTGAAGTGATGGGTGATGTACTTCTTGAAACGGTCAACGATCTTGAAAACATCGCGCAGCAGGTCGCGCTCAAAATTACTGAGGTCCTTGGGGTTGAGATAGTTGTCCACAACCTTCCCGCGCTCATACTTCTGCAGGTGAATATTCAGTCGCAGGCTCAGCAGGAAGCTCAGCGATTCGATCAGCTCCGTGGCAAATGCCGTATCCAGCACACCCTTGTCGTTGAGCTCCTTGATGCGCTCGATGGTATTGGTGTGCTGACAGTAGTGCTCCAGGGCCAGACTGCGCACGCCATGCACAATCGGAAAAATGGCGCCTTTCTTGATATCCAGCTCTTCACTGCGTCCACGTTTCTCCGTCACGAAATTGGCAAACAGCGACAGGGGTGTCTCAAAAATCAGGGCGTTTTTCGCAAAATTCGCAAAGAACAGGTTATCCTGGCGGATATAGCGATGCATGGCTTCGCGCAATCCTTCATACAGGGCGACATCACCGGCCACAAAGCTGGCGTCTATGAGAATTGCGAAATTCATGGCATTGTCGCCTGCGGGTTCGCTGACCCAGCGCCGCAACTCACTGTCAAAGGCCGCGAGACTCTTGCACCAGTAGGGGTTCACCACCATCACACCACCGGGGCATTCGGGGAAACCAAAGGATATCAAAGCATCGGTAAAGTCTTTTGTTATCTGGCGCAGTTCGGGGTGCTCAAAGCCATCGCGCAGTATCAGCGCGTTATCCTGATCAGTGCGCAGCGTCTGCTCCTTGCGTCCTTCACTGCCCAGAATGATCAGCGCGGAGTTCTCGATGAGCTCCGGTGGGGCCACCAGTTCATAGAGTTTTTTATAGATTTTCGTGTTCAGATCACCCAGGAGCTTGGTGATATGGCGCACTTTCACGCCCTGCTGCTGAAGGGATTTAATAAGATAAACCACATCACTGCTGGCCGCCTTGAGTTCGTCCACCGTCCTGGCCTGCTGAATCTGCATGTTGGTCAGGTGCGCCTTGGAAGAGATGGAGCTGAGCAGGTCAATCTGCTCCAGAACGCCGACGGTCTTCCCGTCACGCTGAACAATTATTCTCTTGATTGAGTGCTCGATCAGCAGCAGCAAAGCATTAAAGAGGAAGTCCGACTCCTCGATGGTGATCAGTTTTTTGACCACAATGGTGCCGATAGCGGTATCGTAGGAGAGATCGGGCAGAATCACTTTTTCCCGCAGATCCGTGTTGGTGACGAGGCCCTCGCCACCATCGGGAAACTGCACGATAAGCGAGTCCGATTTGTTCTGACTCATGCAGGCGACCGCATCGCGGATACTGGCGTCATGGCTGACAACCACCGGAGGATGCACCACGCAGTCCCTGACCCTGGTGGCCATGAACGACGCCATTTCCTTATTGATGTCCCGCTCCAGCAGCGCGTTCATCTTTTCCGAAAGGTTATGGAGAAAGTAGCTTTCAAATGCGGCATCACTCTTGATCAGCTGCAGAAAGATCTCTTTCTTCAGGACAAAACAAAGTGTCTCCTCGGCAGCTATATACTGATGCCGAACGCGGTTCTGCAGAAGGGACGCGGCGTCAAAACTGTCTTTCACCGCGTAAAACGAGGAATTCTCCTCCTCGTCAATCTCCTCAACCATGCCCTTGGCGATGATATAGTAGTATTCCGGTTCCTGGCCACGCTGCATGATAATGTCGCGATTGCGATAATACGCCACATCTATATTGGCGAGCACACTCCCGAAACGCTCTTCCTCAAGGGAACAGAAGGGCTCTACACTTGAAAAAAAGACCCGATGGTCGAGGGTATTCAAAGACATGCCGGAACCTCCACTGCAACCGCTTTCATATGTATTTTATTCCCTCTGACTCAATGCCGGTCTGTGACCGTACGAACTGAGCCTTGTACGCTTCTCGCTCCTTCTGCCCCTCCTCACTCTTATCGGTTATCGAGAAAAACCAGATACCGATAAAAGCAAGGGGAATGGTGAAGATGGCTGGGAAAGCGTACGGGAACAGGGCTTCGGCGAAGCCGAAGGTATCTCTCCAGACGATGGGACCAGTCAGAATCAGCAGCAATACACTGACGAGTCCGAGGCCACCGCCGATGACAGCACCCCGCGTGGTGAGCTTTGACCAGAACATGGAAAGGAACAGGACAGGGAAATTGGCGCTGGCGGCAATGGAGAAGGCCACCCCCACCATAATGGCAATATTCTGATGTTCAAAGGCGATACCCAGCAAAATGGCCAGGATGCCAATGCCCAGTGCCGCACGGCGTGAGATCTTCATCAGCTCGCTGTCGGAGACCTTTCCTTTGCGCAGGATACTTCCGTAGAGGTCATGGGAGACCGCCGAGGCACCTGCCAGGGTCAGAGCCGAAACGACGGCAAGGATAGTGGCAAAGGCAACAGCGGAAATGAAGCCCAGGAAGAAATCTCCCCCCACCGCATGGGCAAGGTGCAGCGCCACGATATTTTCGCCGCCCAGCAGACGTCCCATCGCATCAAGATAATTGGGATTGGTGGAAACCAGTATGATCGCGCCAAAGCCAATGGTGAAGGTAAGAATATAGAAATACCCGATAAAGCCCGTGGCATAGAAAACCGATTTCCGCGCCTCCTTGGCATTGGAGACCGTAAAGAAGCGCATGAGGATATGGGGCAGGCCCGCCGCACCAAAAATCAGCGCCAGCCCCAGCGAAATGGCGGATATCGGATCAGCGAGCATTTTACCGGGCACCATGATCCCCCACCTGAAGCGGTGAATTTCCACAGCGCGCATGGAAAGGAATTCATAGCTGAAACCAACCACGTAAAGAGATGCCACTGCCAGGAAGGTTGCGCCGAACAGCAGCATGATGGCCTTGATAATCTGCACCCAGGTGGTAGCCAGCATGCCACCGAAGGAAACGTAGACAATCATCAGAATGCCAATGATAATCACTGCGGCACTGTAGGGCACACCGAAGAGTATCTGAATCAGCTTCCCTCCACCCACCATCTGGGCAATCAGGTAGAACAGCACCACGGAAAGGGAACCACAGGCCGCCAGAGTACGTATGGGCTTCTGACGCAACCGGTACGATGCCACATCGGCAAAAGTGTATTTCCCGAGGTTGCGCAGTTGTTCTGCAATCAGAAAAAGGATGATGGGCCATCCCACCAGAAAACCGACGGAAAAGATAAACCCGTCATATCCGTAGAGATAGATAAGCCCCGTGATTCCCAGGAAAGACGCGGCTGACATATAGTCGCCCGCAATGGCCAGACCATTCTGCATGGCAGAAATACCGCCACCGGAAGCGTAAAAATCCTTGGCCGTGCGCGTACGCTTGGCTGACATATAGACGATCACCAGGGTAATGAACACAAAAACCAAGAAAATCACCGCCGCCTCCCAGCTCCCACCGGTGCGCGACAGCTCTACGATTGGCTGCGCAATGGCAGAAGAAACGGCAAACAAACAGACCAGCAGGGTAAACAGGCATATCAGCGCAATTTTCATAGAGACTCTCCACTGTGCTCTTTGCGTTGGGCTTCCGCCTCCATGACGGCCTTGCGCACCTCTTCATTCAAGGTGTCGTACACCGCATTGGCCCGGCGCACATAGACACCGGTGAGCACAAAGGCGACCACAATGACCCCGATAGCAATGGGAATGCCCATGGAATGACCTGGTAGCGCAGGAAAGGAACAGGATAGGCGTAGATGGCCGGGAAAAAAGCCAGACCGAGCAGAAAGAAACCGTAGACCCCCAGCATCGTGCCAGTCAACCGCCACACAAATGCATTGCGGCGTTTGACCATCTCCTGGAACCTGGGATTGTCGTATATCGCGTTAACAACCTTCGTATCCATAACGCACCACCTTCTTTATGATCATAAGCGAACTCTATGGAAAAGGGCGCACCCTCAGAAAACAGGCTGTGATCGCACCGTGGCAGCATCAGACGGCATACTTCCGAAATACACGTACGCTGACGCTGCCGGAGAGTACCATGGCAAATCAGGCAGCAGTGCGTCTACACGAAAGACTCCCCGTTGTCCGGGGCCCGTGTACTCAATTATCAGGAGCAATTGTCCTTGCTCATAACCACTTCTGTCAACAGTTAATTTCACATGGGCCATATCTTCCTCAAGCACGTGAGCAAGGGGGATCACGGCGAAATCCTCTTCTCTCACCATATGGCGGGAATTTTCCGCGAAAGTGAATTCGTCACCAGAGGAGGGCCACCAGGTACCGTCTGCCCAATACTCCACCTGGACCGGCACCTCCGCAAGAAACCGCTGATTCTGCGTATCGTACTGTGCAATGGCATTCCGCAGGCGCAGCCTTGCAGGAGCAACCAGTGGCGGCACAAAGAGCGCTGTGGCACTTACGGCATCCCGGTCGCGAACGGCAAACGCCAGCGGCACTGCCGATTCGACTCCTGCCTGCCACAACGGCAGAGTGGGCATTTCCCCCACATGGGCCGCAACATACTGCCCATGATCAAAATATCCCGCGCTATCCGTAAACGGATTGCCATTCACCAGGATGTTGCCGGCATGTCCATGGTAGTTGTCACACTCGCCATGATAGTCCGTTTTCACGCTCCCGTCCCCAAGGCGCGCCACAGCCGCGGGCATCAGAAAGTACTCCCCCTTGTCATACAGAACAGAGGGCGCGCTCAGTACGCTCCCATCGACCCCCAGCACCACGGCGGTGACCCCCAGGGAGAAAGCGTGCGCAGGCAGACACTCCTCGGCGAACCCCTGCGAGCACAGCCACAACGCAAAGACCGCCCCCCAAAGCCCCTTCACGAACATGATATCCTCCGCTCTTTGCATACTCAGACACTCGTTTTCCCCAGCCGATCACCACAAGACTAACACAGACTTCAACGGAACTCACCCCCGAACACCTTCTGAGATGCCATCTTGAAGGCGATGGCTTCTCAGATAATTCTTTTCTCGCACAGGGGTATTTGCTACCATACGCACAAATTACCTGAGGAGCATGCACGATGAGGATAATCCCTGCTGACAAACTTGAAGTTGGCATGGTCATGGGAGAGCAGATAGAAGTTGCCGGGCAGATCATGCTGGCCCGTGGCGCTGTCCTGACACAACCTTATATAGATAAGCTCCGGCATATGGGTCTGAGCAACGTCACCATAGACGACAGCCTCAGCCAGGATATTGAGATGGAGTCCACCATCGACCAGGAGACCCACCGCAAGGGAACAAAAGTGGTGCGCCAGGCCTTTCAGGACACCCAGGAGGTTCTTGAATCCATCCGCGAGGAAGTTCAGGGGGAGGCAGAAGCCGCGCTGGACAACAGCAAGTTCACCAGTTTCATCAAGAACTCTCCAGCCTTCAACGCCGTCATTGACTATACCCGCGAGCTGCTGGAGAAGATTATCAATTCATCGGGAGGCATCGCCCTCAACAGCATCAAGCAACATGATGCCCAGACCTTTCAGCACTCCATAGACGTCACCGCCATGGCCCTTACCCTCGGGCGCGAACTGAAACTGCCCGATCGCCACCTGGAAGATCTGGCCTTTGGTACCATCCTTCACGACATCGGCAAGATCATGATACCCCGCAAAATACTGGATAGTCCTCTCAGCAGCCTGTCAAGGCAGGAGATTGCCCTTCTGAAAACCCACTCACTGCTGGGAAGGCGCATGCTGCTGAATAATTCTCGCATATCCCAGCGCATACGCTCGGTCACCGTCGTCACCCAGCACCATGAATATCACGATGGCAGTGGATTTCCCTATGGCCTGAAGGGAAGTCAGGAGCCCTGGAGTGTCAATGACACCAAGCACCTCAGCGGCATCTCACACCTTGCGGAAATAACCAATATCGTCAACACTTTTGACAATCTCACCAGCGACAGTCAGCACCGGCCTGCTCTGAGTTATATTGATGCCGCCTATATCATGACCAACCGTTTCTACAACCGTTTTCACCCAGCGTACCTGGACGCTTTCCTGCGCATCCTCAATATATTTCCCCCAGGAGCCAATATCCAGATACCCCATGGGGAGTACCAGGGCTACCTGGGAACAGTGGTAAAAAGCAACTCCGAGGATCGCTTCAGTCCGGTAATTCGCCTCTTTTTTGACGCAAACCGGGAAAAACTGGCAGAACCCATTAACATAGACCTCTCAACCAATGATAGTATTCAGCTGAAAAGGCGCTCAGTGGAAGAACTGAAAAGCATGGAAATTCATCTCCTCTGATTCATGGGCTTCTTCTGGGACATAATGACAGCATTCCCCTTAAAACCTTTCCTTGTGTCACAGACCAACACTATCGTATCAAGGATGATATCAGGTAAATCATTGTCTTTTTTTTACTGCTCATAAAGTTACCGATGCGAATATTACCAGTACGCATTATATTAAATTATCAAAACAAGGAGGCATGATATGGCCAAAAAGGACACCATAGATAAGCTGATCAAGAAAATTAACGCATTCGAGAAAGCCTACAAGAGCGCTATCGACAGTCGCACCAAGAAGCTTGGCATCACCCCTTCGCAGTTCAAGGTGCTCAAAGCACTCAGTGAACAGGGCGAAATGAAACACAAGGATCTCACTGACATCACCCTGATAACCAAGGGCACCCTGACCGGCGTGGTCAACCGCCTCGAAGGAGCCGGTCTCGTGGTCAGAAAACGTGACAAAAAAGACTCACGAGCCCAAATTGTCTCCCTGACAGAAAAAGGTGTCGCTCGCTACGAGAAGCTGAACCAGGACTACAAGAAAATCGTCAGTGGTATTTTCAGCAGTGAAACCGAAGATCGACTCAAGACACACATCAATAACCTGAACGCCCTGCAGGCCATTGTAGAGGCGAACTCCCTCTAACCCGGAAGTTTCTTGAAGAAAAGGCAGACAGTTCACAGACTGTCTGCCTTTTTATTTGCGTTGTTCACGATACCATTGCGGATCACTTTGCTGCGCTGTATCCTGGACGCAAAGACCTACCCCACCGACCAAACCTGGACGTACGCCTGGAACATGAACACTTAAGCGTCCAGAGCAGAGATTCCCTTTTTGTCAGGGGCAGCCGTTTCAATTTCCCTGAGCTTCGGTTGCATGCCACGGCGAACGTCCTGTCAAAGGCAGCTTCACCAGAAACTCCATTCCACCAGCATTTCGCCTGGCCTCAATCACCCCGCCATGGGCCTCCACAATGCGACGACACAAGGCCAGCCCAAGCCCGGTGCCTGGTATGGTAACAGGGTGTTCTTTGTGGCTACGGAAAAAAGGTCGAAAGAGGTGGGGCAGGTCCGCCTCAGGTACAGGGTTACCCGTGCTGCAGACGCTCAGGAAAAAATAACCTTCCTGAACTTCCGCGTGTAACCTGATCGGCGTACCACTGGCACGATATTTCACTGCGTTGTCCAGCAAGTTCTGACAGACACGATGCATCATTTCCGGATCAATGCTTGCTGCAGGCAGAAATTGTGGCTGCAGAAAATGCAGAGAATCGTGGGGATGGTGGCGCTGAAAGCGCTGAACAACGTCAGCCAGAAAACCACTCAGATCAGTGAAATGCCTTCGCAGGGGAAAGCTGTCAATGGTAACAGGAGCTTCACCCCGGCGGGTATGGCCAAGCACGCTGCTCACCAGATGATCCAGCTCGCGAATATCCGCTTCCATTTCCTTCAATCGCGCCATGGTCTGCGGCACATTTCCTGGGACTTCTTCGCAGAGTTCCAAGGCAACACGCAGGCGCGCCAGAGGTGTTCTGATTTCATGGGAAATATTGGCAAACAGCTCGCGCTCACGCTGAATGCGCTCTTCAAGTTGACTCGCCATATCATCCAGGGCCCGAGCCAGTTCACCTACTTCGTCGTTACGTACGATGCCGCTGCGCGACCGCAAATTCCCCATAGCCAACTGACGGGCATTTTGCGTCAACTGTTCCAGCGGGCGAGTGAGCGCTCTGGCCAGGGGAAAAGATACCACCGCAATGGTGATGAAAACCGTGGCCAGGGTCAGTAGAAAGCGGCTGCCATGAGCTGGCGTGTTACTGGATAACAACAGGTAGGCAGGTGGTGTGGTCTCCAGTGCTATGGCATGTACCCACTGCTTCTGGCGAAGAGGATGCCAACGGCCGATTTTTTCTCTCTCCTTCTCCCCAAGGGGTCGGGGGATGATATCCCCGGCTAGCGCGATGGGCTGCCCATCCAGACGATAAATCGCACTGTTAATGCCTTCCTGCGCCAGCAGATCCAGTGTAGGCTGCAGTACCTCCAGATCCGGGGCGTGACGTGAGAGCTCCAGCGTAAGAAATCGGGAGAGCTGTTCAGCGCGGCCTGCATATCGGGATTCCACCGGCACGAAGATAGCCAGCAGGGTGCCCGCAGCAGCAACGACAATAAGCAGCAACAATCCATTGAGATAGATGCGCCAGAAAAGACGACGGGAAATATTCATTGCCTGCCCCCTGCTACGAACTGGTAGCCTGCACCGCGTACGGTTCGAATCATCTTCACAGGACGTGAGTTATCACCCAGCTTCTGGCGCAATCGCGAAATATGCACATCGACGGATCGGTCAAAGGCATCATCAGAACTTCCACGGGCAAGCTCCATAAGACGTTCACGGGACAGCACCTGGCCCGCATTACTGGCCAGGGCGTACAGAAGGGCAAACTCATAACTGGTCAGATCAAGCCTCGAACTGTCCAGGGTTGCCTGCAAAGCCTCAGGCTCAAGGCACAGACTCCCAACCTGCAACACGGCATGACGCGGACCCACCTGCCCCCGCATCCGGCGAGTAAAAGCACGGATGCGGGCCAGCAGTTCACGAGGCGAATAGGGTTTCGCGATATAGTCATCGGCTCCCACCTCCAGGCCAAGAACTTTGTCCGCTTCTTCGCCCCGCGCTGTGGTAATGAGTATGGGAATATCGGAATGACCGCGAAGTTGCTGGCAGACCGATATCCCATCACGCCCAGGCAGGCCGAGATCAAGAAGGATGACATCATAACGGTGGCGCAATGCCTCCCGCAGACCGCGTTCTCCGTCAGTCTCCACCCTCACCACCAACCCATGACTCTGCAGGTACTCGCTGATCAGTTGAGCCAAACGTCGATCGTCTTCTATAATCAGGATATGGATAAGCGGTTGATTTTCCACAGGCGCCTTTCCGATACACTCCAACAGGGCTACAGTTCGACCAATTTCATATGCTCTGCGGCGTACTCGGTGATGTCAATAGAGAAATGCAGGAAATAGTCGGGAAAGTCCACCAGTGGTATCCAGTAAGCATCCAGGATCATGCCAAATTCCTTCAAGTATCCGACCCGCCGTTGCGCACTCTGTTCACGCAGGGCAAGATTTGCCAGGCACCCCTTGTGACTCTCTTTCGTTCCCTGGTCCGAACAGCGGGCACCCGGCACACACCCAAGCGCTTCTGCCAGGGCATTACGCTCCATAATTATTCTCGTGCGGTGCACCAGCATGACAGGAAAGGGGAAGTTCCCCCAATAGGTGCGAAAATACTGTTTCATTTCCTGACTTAACTCTGGCGCCTGGTCTCCCTTGGTTCTGCCTTCACTCATACTCCCCTCCGAGCGTGTTTCTTTTCCAGATGTTCAACTACCTTTTGCCGCTGCTCTGAAGTCAGCAACGCATTGATTTCCAGAACGCGATCCAGGGTCCGATGACCAAATTCCGCCAGGTCACGTGAGCGCTCGCTCAGTTGAGCGTGGAGCAGCTCCTGATCCGGGGAATCGGTGAAGATACGCATAACGCGATCTGCGGAACCTTGTTGACGCACTTCGATCCCGTCTTCAATAATCGCATGCGCGATGGCGCGAATCGCCACCTGCTGTTCCTCGCTGGCGTCTATCATCCGCAGCATTCTCTCCATACGCTTGTCGAGATGTCGCACCAGTTTCTCCTGATTCTGACCGGAAAGCATGGCTGCGTGACCACCCTTATGGTAGTGAGTACAGGCATTCACAAAAAGAACAAGAAACACAAAGGCAAGAAACACCAATAATAACGTGTACCATTTCATGGCAATACTCCTTTCAACGGGACAATGCCCGGGAATACGGAGTACTCTGCCATACAAAGTTTGCGCACGTTTTTCGCCAGTGTGAAGAAATGTGAAGCGCTGAAGGGAAAATACAGAAACACCCCTGACCCGGAAGCCAGGGGTGATGAGAAACGAATGGCAGGACACGAGGGACTCGAACCCCCAGCCCCCGGTTTTGGAGACCGGTGCTCTACCAATTGAGCTAGTGTCCTGTAGTGGGCAACAGTGGGAGTTTATAAAGGAAATCCCGTCGCCGGTCAAGGGTTTTTACTTCATCACCTTCAGGGAGATGTCCATGGAGCGCGATGAATGGGTGATATATCCGGTTGAGATGATATCGGGTTTGAGTTTGCAGTAACTCTCCAGGTTGGTGAGGTTGACACCACCGGAGATCTCGGTCAGTACCTGTTTGTCAATATACTCAATGGCACGGCCATACTCGTCCAGGGTCATGTTGTCCAGCAGGATGATATCGGCGCCGGCATCCAGGGCTTCCTTCACCTCATCCATGGTGCGGGCTTCCACTTCCACGCGAATCGTGTGGGGAATGACTGCACGCACCTTTTCAACGGCGGCGGTAATGCTGCCACAGAAATCGATATGGTTATCCTTGATCATCACGCCGTCAAAGAGACCCATGCGGTGGTTGGCGCCGCCGCCATCGCGCACTGCTTTTTTTTCGAAAACTCGATAGCCGGGCATGGTCTTACGGGTATCGCAGATTTTCACGCCATAGGGCTCAGCGATGTCCACAAACTTACGGGTCAGCGTGGCAATGCCCGAGAAGTGCTGAATAAAATTGAGCAGGGTACGTTCCACGGTGAGGATCTTGCGGATACAGCCCCGCACCTCAAAGAGCTTGTCGCCCTTTCTAGCCATGGTCCCGCTGCGCATATAGGGAATATAGACGGTTTTCCCATCAAGACGCAGCAGGAGTTTGTTGATCATAAACTGTCCGCTGAAGATGAGATCTTCCTTGGCAACGGCATAGGCCAGGCCTTCAGTGTCAGTGGGGAAAATGGCTTCGGAAGTGAGATCGCCGGTGCCGATATCTTCGGTGAGTGCCAGGTCCAGCAGGGTATCAACAAAGTGGTTCACAGGTGCTCCTTCATTTGGGCCATATTGGTCTGCAGTTTTTCCAGAATGGCCTTGAGTTCTTCGTGGCGGTGGCGATCCTTGAGAATGACCTCTTCAGCGGCTTTTTTCAGAAAGCCCTCATTGGAAAGCTTTTTGTCATATACGCTGAAATCCTTGTATACTTTATCATACTCTTTCTGCAGTCGCTGCAGTTCCGCCTCAAAGTCCACAATATCAGCCAGAGGCAGCAGGATTTCGCCATAACTGGTAACGGCACTGACCATTCCCTTGCGCCCGCGAAGCTCCTGAACATCCTGGGCTCTGTGCAGGGTCTGCACCCGGGCCAGGGCCATAAAGTAATCGCTGTACTGACTGGCGGCTGCCTGCAGCTGCTGGTCATCGGTTATGAGATAGGCCTCAAGGAGCTGGGCCGGCGAGATGTTCATTTCACCACGCACACTGCGCACGGAATCAATGGAGGCCATGACCTTCTCCATCACAGCGATGGGTTCGGCATGGGCGGAAAGATCGAGTTCCACGGGGAAGTGGTCGATGACCACCGATTCGCCATGGCCAGGCAGCTGCTGATAGATCTCCTCGGTGACAAAGGGCATAAAGGGGTGCAGCAGCTTCATGGAGGTGAGCAGGCAGTGGCACAGCACCGCCGAAGCGCCGGCCTTCTCCTCATCACTGCCTTTATAGAGGCGGTGTTTGGCAAGCTCAATATACCAGTCGCACAGCTCCTGCCAGATAAAGCGGTAGATGGCTGCGGATGCCTCATTGAACTGATAGCCATCCAGGCCGCGCCGCACTTCGGCGATGGTGGCATTCAGGCGCCCCAGAATCCAGGCGTCGCTGATGGCGAGATTTTCCGGCAACTGACTGGAGGGGTGTTCCGGCATGGTATGCAGGGTGAAGCGCAGGGCGTTCCACATTTTGTTCACAAAGGTGGTGTAGCCTTCAATGCGGTCGATATCCAGCTTGATATCCCGCCCCTGTCCGGCCTGGGAAATCAGGGTGAAGCGCAGGGCGTCAGCGCCGTACTGGTCGATGATGCCCAGGGGATCAATGACGTTGCCCACGGACTTGGACATCTTGCGGCCATACTTGTCCCGCACCAGGGCGTGGATATACACTTCCTGGAAGGGCTTCTGATCGGTAAAGGTGTAGCCGGCCATGATCATGCGGGCCACCCAGAAGAAGATGATATCAAAGGCCGTCACCAGCACCGAGGTGGGGTAGAACTTCTCCAGGGTTGCGGTGCTGCCGGGCCAGCCCATGGTGGCAAAAGGCCACAGCTGGGAGCTGAACCAGGTGTCCAGCACATCGTCATCCTGGCGGATGTGGGCCGAGGAGCACTTTTCACAGCGCTGTACTTCCATTTCCACCGTCACGGTGATATGTCCGCACTCCTCACAGTACCAGGCGGGAATACGATGGCCCCACCACAGCTGACGTGAGATGCACCAGTCGCGGATATTGTCCATCCAGTGGAAGTAGGTCTTTTCCCAGTTTTCGGGGACAAAGCGCACTTCTTTGGTACGCACGGCGTCGCTGGCCTTCTGGGCCATAACTTCCACGTTCACGTACCACTGATCGCTCAGGTACGGCTCCACAATGGCACCGGAACGCTCTGCCTTGCCCACCGAGTGCAGGTGTTTGTCCACCTTCACCAGCAGTCCGGCGCTCTCCAGGTCTTCCAGAATAGCCTTGCGGGCCGCGAAGCGTTCCATGCGGCGATACTTGACCGGGGCGTTGTCATTGATGTCGGCGCTGTCGGTGAATATATTGATCATCTGCAGGCCGTGGCGCTTGCCGATTTCAAAGTCGTTGAAGTCATGGGCGGGGGTAACCTTCATGGCCCCGCTGCCAAACTCCCGGTCCACGTAATCGTCGCCGATAACGGGAATGGTGCGATCGCACAGGGGCAGCACAACCCGTTTGCCAACCAGGTGGCGGTAGCGATCATCTTCGGGGTGCACGATCACCGCCGTATCGCCCAGCAGGGTTTCAGGGCGGGTGGTGGCGATGACAAAGGATTCGTCGCTGCCCTCGACGGGATAGCGGATATAGTACATGGCGCCTTCCACGTCCTCGTGGATGACTTCCAGGTCGCTGAGGGAGGTCTGCTGCACCGGGCACCAGTTCACCAGGCGTTTGCCGCGATAGATAATGCCTTCGTGGTAGAGGCGCACAAAGGCTTCCATCACACCACGGTTGCACTGCTCATCCATGGTGAAGCGCTCGCGCTCCCAGTCACAGGAGCAGCCCAGACGCTTGAGCTGCTCCACAATCATGCTGCCGGAGTGCTCTTTCCACTCCCACACCTTTTCCAGGAACGCTTCACGGCCCAGCTGCACCCGGTCAATACCCTTTTCGGCCAGCTGCTTCTCCACCACAATCTGGGTGGCAATGGAAGCATGGTCGGTGCCGGGCAGCCACAGGGCCTCGTAACCATCCATACGCTTGTAACGGATAAGAACATCCTGCAGGGTCATGCACAGGGCGTGGCCGATGTGCAGATATCCCGTGACATTGGGTGGAGGAATGACAATGGAATAGGCGGGTTTTTGGCTATGTTCATCGGCATGGAAGTAGTTCTTGTCAAGCCATGCCTGGTACCATTTGCGTTCGCTTTGCTGAGAGTCGTAGTACTTTGCCAGTGAAGACATGGTTTCCCCTTGTAAATGAAGTCGCAGCAGTATAGATGATGGCTTGGCTGTTGACAAGAAGGGAACTTGAACTCCTGTCAGAGGGCTCCGATCACCAGGTTGCGCTCGCACTGACTCGCCAGCTGCAGACTGTGAGTGACGATGACAATGGTGGTGCCCTCTTCACGCCTGATGGTCTGGAGGATATCCAGAATATGGGCCGAATTCTCCTCGTCAAGATTCCCCGTCGGCTCATCCATCAGCAGCACACTGGGCCGGTTGGCCAGGGCACGGGCAATGGCCACCCGCTGCTGCTCGCCACCGGAGAGTTCTGAAGAGTAATGATTCCAGCGATGCCCGAGGCCCACCTGTTCAAGAAGCTGACGCCCCCGCTGACTGTCCCGCTGTCCGGCAATGGTCATGGGCATCAGCACATTTTCCAGGGCGTTGAAATCACTGAGCAGATGGTGAAACTGAAAGACGAAACCAATATGCTCCGCCCGGTAACGGGCCAGAAAATTCTCACTGGCACCCTTCAGGGATTCGCCGCGGAAAAACACCTCGCCTTCATCGGGGCGATCCAGCCCCCCCAGCAGGTGCAGCAGCGTCGATTTACCGGTGCCGCTCTTCCCCGTGATGGCCACCAGTTCACCGGGCAGAATGTCGATATCCAGACCGCCAAGTACCCTGACGGAGTGCTGGCCGGCCATATGGTAGAGGCGCGCCAGCTGGCGGCCCTGCAGAATTGGCTGTTGATTCGGGGTCATGGGGTCAGTCATTGCGCAGTGCCTCCACAGGGCTGAGCTTGCCCGCCTGGCGAGCCGGGTAGAGGGTGGAGAGGATACTGATCAGTATCGACAACGCGATAATCGTGAGGATGATAACAGGCTCCAGCTGCACCGGCACCGTGTCCAGCATATAGACATCAGGGGGGAGCTTGACAAACTGATAGCGCTTGAGCAGCAGGCTCAGGACAATGCCACTGATGGTTCCCAGGATGGTTCCGGCAATCCCCAGCAGAATTCCCTGCAGGAAAAAGATACGCGAAATACTGCGTCTGGTGGCCCCCATGGACATCAGAATGCCAATCTCGCGGGTCTTCTCCATGACCATCATCACCAACGTACTGATGATATTGAAAGAAGCCACAATAATAATCACGCACAGGATCAGAAACATGCTGACCCGCTCCAGTTTCAGGGCACTGAAGAGGTTGGCGTTCATGGTGGTCCAGTCACGGGTGAAGTACATGGGACCGATTTCCTCGCGGATAGCCGCCATGGCATCTTCGGTATTGAAGATATTCCTGATGCGCACTTCAATGGTATTAACGGAGAGATCGCGGTGTCCCGCAATATCGCTGACCGTCTCAATGGAAGCGAAGGCCAGGGAGGTATCATATTCATACATGCCCGTCTGCAGGATACCGGCCACCCGCATCTGCTTGCGTTTGGGCACACTGCCAAAAGGCCCGATGCGCCCCGAAGGCGCCAGAAAAGTCACCACGCTGCCCACATCCAGATGGTATTTGCTGGCCAGCTGACGTCCTATAATGATGGAATCCGGCTGATGCAGGTTCTGCAGTGAACCTTCAACTATATAGGATGCGATATGGGCGTGGGACTCGGGATCAATACCCCGGGCCACCACCCCACTGACATTGCGCTGCCCCATGAGCATCAGGCTGGCGTGCAGCACCCCCGATGCCGATTCGACCCCGTCAATGGCACGGATACGCCGCTCCAGGTCTGGATACTCCGTCATCACGCCGTCATAGCTGCTGACCACAATATGTGAGGTGGCACCCAGTATCTTTGAACGCAGCTCTGTCTCAAAGCCCTTCATAACGCCGAGAACAATAATCAGGGCAGCCACGCCGATGGCGATTCCCAGCACACTGATCAGGCCGATGAAGGATATGAATTTCTCCCGTTTTTTGCCCCGCAGATTTCGCCAGGCGATGGTGAGTTCGTACATGGAATTCCCTTGTGGTCGATTTACTGGCAACCTGTCGCCGCACCCTGACGCGGATGTTTTTCAGCAGCCGTCAAAGCGTACCGCCCTGGGCGAGCAGCCTTTTTGTACCCCAAAAAAAAGCCCCCCGCAACAGCTGTTGCGGGGGGCCGGGAAAAGAGCCTGCTCAGGCCTGATAGTCAGGACGGGCAAACGTATAGGCGTAGGAAAGGTGATCGCTGTAGGTGCCGCTGGTAACGCCGACAACATCCTCAACAAAGACCAGTTCTTCGTTGGTGGGGATCACATAGACCTTAATGGGGGAGTCGGGAGTGGAAATCATGGTCTCACCGGACTTACTGAAGGTCTTGAGGTTCTTCTCGCGATCCAGCTTTACCCCCATGAATTCCAGGTTTTCCAGGGCCTTTTCGCGAATCAGCCCCGCGTTTTCGCCAACACCGGCGGTAAACACGATGGCGTCGGTACGGCCAAGGGCAGCGGCATAGGCGCCAATGTACTTGCGGATGCGGTAGGCCTCCATGTCCAGAGCCAGGATACAGCGCTCATCGGCGCCCTTGGAGGGATCACTGGGGTTGGCCTGGGCGTTTTCGATGACATCGCGGCGGTCGGTGAAGCGACCGGTGATACCCAGAATTCCGCTTTGCTTGTTGAGCAGGGAGTCGGCTTCGTTGACCGACATCCCCATGCGGTTGATCAGGTACATGGGCAGTGCCGGATCAACGTCACCGCTGCGGGTTCCCATCATCAGACCTTCCAGAGGCGTCAGGCCCATACTGGTGTCCACGCTGATACCGTTCTTGATGGCGCAGCTGGAAACCCCATTGCCCACATGCATGGTGATAATGTTGCACTGGGTAGCCGGCTTGCCCAGCAGCGCGGCAGCGCGCTTGCTGACGTACAGATGGCTGGTGCCGTGGAAACCATAGCGACGGATGCCGTGATCTTCGTAAAGGTGATAGGGGATGGCATACATAAACGAGCTGCGCGGCATGGTCTGATGGAAGGCCGTGTCGAAGATGGCCACCTGAGGCACTCCGGGCATCAGACGCTCGGCGGCGCGGATACCGGCAAGGTTTGGCGGATTGTGCAGAGGCGCCAGATCCTGGACATCTTCAATGCCACGGATCACGGCATCGTCAATGAGAACAGAGCAGACGAACTTCTCGCCACCGTGAACCACGCGGTGGCCCACAGCGGAGATACTCTTCAGGTCGGCGATAACCCCGACTTCACTGGAGGTGAGGGTTTTGACAATCAGGTTGATGGCGCTTTCGTGGTCGCTGCACTCGTATTCATCTTTATAGGTATCGCGACCGGGGACTTCATGAATGATAAAAGAGTCGCCAATGCCGATGCGTTCTACCATACCTTTGGCGATAACCTTGCGGTCGCTCCAGTTATAAAGCTGGTATTTGACCGAAGAGCTGCCGCAGTTCAGTGCAAGAATATCCATGAATCTCTTCTCCTTCTCGTAATTGTATTATTGCGCCTGGACGGCGGTGATGGCGGCAAGGTTGACGATATCCATGGCCTTGCATCCACGGGAAAGGTCGTTGACCGGCTTGGCCAGACCCTGAATGATGGGGCCGATGGCTTCAGCTCTGGCGTAGCGTTCAGTCAGTTTGTAGCCTATATTGCCGGCGTCCAGGGTGGGGAAGATGAGCACGTTGGCCTTGCCCGCCACGGGGCTGCCCGCCGCCTTACGCTCGCCGACAGAGGGGATGATAGCCGCGTCAAGCTGCAGTTCGCCGTCAACCATGAGTTTCGGATCCTTCTCCTGCACTATTTTGAGGGCGGTAAGCACTTTGTCCACATCCTCGTGTTTGGCCGAACCCTTGGTGGAGAAGCTGAGCATGGCGACGCGGGGCTCGACACCCAGGAAGGAGCGACAGCTCTGGGCAGTGGAAAGGGCGATTTCCGCCAGCTGTTCCGCGTTGGGATTGGGGTTGACCGCGCAGTCGGCAAAAATGGTCGACCCATTTTCGCCAAACTCGGGGGCCTGGGGGGTACACATGATGAAGCAGCTGGATACGGTTTTGATACCGGGCTGAAGGCCAATAACCCGCAAAGCGGAACGCAGCACATCCGCCGTCGTGTGACAGGCGCCGGTAACGCATCCATCAGCATCGCCACGCTCAACGGCCATGGCGCCATAGAAGAGAACATGCTTCATGGATTCCTGGGCCTCGTCCAGAGTCATGCCCTTGGACTTGCGCTTTTCCAGATATGCTTCCACGTAGGTTTCGTAGAGGGGGCTCTTCTCGGGATCAATGATATCAATACCGTCGGTGCTGAATCCTTGTTTGGAAAACTCCGCCACAATTGTGTCATAATTGCCCAGAAGCTTCACTTTGGTGATCTTTTCCCTGGTGAGAATGGCAGCCGCTTCTACGGTGCGGGGATCTTCCCCTTCCGGCAGAACAATTGTCTTGGGATTGGCCTTGGCCTTGGCAATAAAGCTTTCCAATACGCTCATCTGTACCCTCCTGAGTTAGGACGTTTTTTGCTTTTTTGGTAACTCTTCACGTTGTAGCAGCACACGCGCCCGCATTCCTCACGGAGACACTCGCTTTCGTCCATGGCTCGAGTCTCCGCCGCTCGCCATCCGGGCTCGCTCTCGGAACACAGGCGCTCCTGCTGAAATACAGCTGCGAGACCGTGAATGGTTACCTTTTTTGTAACATAGCATACTCCCAAATCATTGCACAACTTCACGGGATGAGTGGCACAAAAGAACAATTCGCGAACCAGCAGCAGGCATCATCCAAAGCCAAGCGCAAAGCATCCTGACGCAAATGAGGATTTTTCAGCAGCCTGTCAGTGAACCACCGGCCCGCATGTGCTATATTCGCCGTAAACCATGAGGAGTGTACCCCATGAAATTTCGACCGGCGCGGCAAAGAGCAGTCCTGCACAGGTTGACCGGCGCCTGCCTGCTCGTCTGCCTGTTCCTTCCAGCGATGGCCCACGCCCTGAACCAACTTACCGAAGAGGACACCATGAGTATTATCGCCCGTGATCTTGGAATACGCCTGGCAATACCCGCCGACTGGTTCGCCGAAGAAGCCACCCACGCCGACAGAATCTACATGGCCTCCCCTCAGATGGGCTATCGCTCCAGTATCGCTCTGAGCCTTGAACGCCTGGAATCACCCACACCAGAAGCCTTTGAAAAGCTCATCACGGGCGTCCCCGACGCTTTGGCCTCACGCCATCCGGACCTGAAAATCCTACGGCAGCAGAAGTTCATGCAGGACAACATGCCCGCGTGGTTCATCCGCTACCAGTGGAGCCATGATTCCGTCCCCCACTCCTTTGAACAGGTTACGGCCCTCATTGTCACAAACCTTGATCACGGCTCCGTCGTCCAGGTGGACGGATCAACCATAGCTCCCCTGGCCCAAGAGTACATGCCTCTCTTCGCGGATATCGTCAACTCCATTGAAGGACTGGGGGGCAACGAACAGCGCGATTTCCCTCCCCCTGGATATCGTACCCACTTCAGCTACCACACCCACGCCTCCCTGGCCCTTCCGGTGGAATGGGACCCCCAGGAAGAGTCAGGCTCCCACGCCATCTACCGCGAAGACATCGAAGACCGCGAAGAGGAAATCCAGCGCCCCGGTGTACTGGCCGTGCACCTGACCCGCCTGGCGCAGGCCGACGGCAGTGAGCCGCAAAAGCTGCTGGAACAGACTCGCCGGATTTCCCGTGCCGAACAGGCAGTGCTCAGCGAATCCCGTACCACCGTTGACGGACGCGACGCGACCACCATCACCCTGCGCTACCGCGACACTGAGCACGATCTCGACCTCTTCCTGCATCAAATCGCCTTTCTGGCCGGATCAATGCTCTACTCTCTGACCATGGTAGCGGAAGAAGCGCGCAAGGACGAGCTGCTGCCCGAAATGACCCGCGCCCTGCAGTCACTGCGCGTCATCCCCTTTGACGACAGTATGATAGCTCATTCGAAGGGAGGCCCCTTTCAGACCATTTTCGACGAGCGCCTCATGCTTTCCCTGATCATCCCTACCCCGTGGACCGGCCAGTGGGACGGGGAAAAACTCCTGCGCTTTTACGGACCGCCCCAGCCGGATTTTGACGACTATCGGCCCACTATCAGTTTTCAGGCCATTCCGGTAGAGGGATTTGGTTACGACTGGCTGGAAGAGGTGATTGCCACCCTTGGCCGTGACATGGAGGAGGAGTACAACCAGTACACCCTGGTGCTGGAAAATCGCTTTCTGACAGAAGATCTCGACCCCGCCCACCTGCGCCGCTACCAGTGGGTTGATGAAGAGAGCGGGCTGGGCTTCTCCCAGTTTCAGGTACTGCTCATGGCGAACTCACATATGTACATCATCAACGGGGCCACGCTGACCGAACTTGAGCGCCAGTTCATACCCACCCTGATGGACATTTTCCAGTCCCTGCGCGTCATCCCCCGAAGCGATTAAAGTCAATGCAGATGTACGGAAAATTGTGCAGAATAAAACTTACCGAGACGCCAGGCAGCTCTCAATCGCCCGCATCATCTCCCCGAAAACCGACACCACTTCACTGAGCGCCCGGTGCGCGTCACTGGAAGTGGTGTCCGCCAGAGCATTCTCCAAAGCTCCAGCGGCTGCGGAAAGCGCCCTGAAGCCAAGATAGGCCGATGAGCCTTTCAGGGCGTGCGCCAGGTGTCCGGCCTCGGCGACATCGCCCTGCTCCATGGCCTGGCGGATATTCACCACCATACTTCCCTGGCTGTCTGCGAAGAAGGCGAGGAATTCGCGGTAGGTATCCATATCGATCTCAAGCTTGTCCAGAATATCGGCCACATCTACTCCCGGCAGGGCGACGGCGCCGTCCATCACCCCACCATCAGGCCTGCCGAGAGTCGCATCGAGTGCACTTTCGCGGCCCGTCCATTTGCGCAGCGCGCTCTCCAGGAGCTTCCTGGACACCGGTTTGGCAATGTGGTCGTTCATACCGGCAGCTTTGCAGGCTTCCACATCGCTGTGCATGGCATTGGCCGTCATGGCGATAATGGGCATGGCATTCCAGCGGGGGTTGCGCCGAATCTGCCTGGTGGCGCTCAAGCCATCCATAACAGGCATGCGCATATCCATCAGCACCACGTCATAATCCTGCTGGTCAAGAATCGCCAACGCCTCCTGGCCATTGCAGACCAAGGTGATCTCCACTCCCATGCCGCGCAGCATGCCACTGGCAACTTCGCGGTTCAGGGCATTATCCTCCACCAGCAGCACCCGGACGCCTTCCAGAGACCCTTCCATTCCGGCGCTATCCAGAAGCGGCGATGTCATGCGGGTATCATAATCCCACACATCTTTCAGGGCTGGAACGTGCCGCTCCACGGAACGGAAGCGGACGCTGAAGGTAAAGGTGGAACCCTTTCCAGGTTCACTTTCCACCTGAATATCACCCCCCATCAGGTGCACCAGGCGGCGAGAGATAGCCAGACCCAGTCCGGTTCCCCCATATTTGCGGGTGATGGTGGTATCGGTCTGATTAAAGGATTCGAAGAGGTTCTCCATCTGCTCGTGACTCATGCCAATTCCCGTATCCCGGAACACAAAACGCAGAACCAGGTCGCCATCAACACCGGCTTCGCAGAAAAGCTCCAGGCTCACCGAGCCCTGCTCGGTGAACTTGACGGCATTCCCCGCGATGTTCAGCAGCACCTGTCCAAGGCGCATGGGATCACCAATCACCGTTGACGGCACTTCTTCATCCACAGTGACCGAATGCTTCAGGCCTTTCTCTTCCACTCGGAACTTGAGCAGATTAAACACCTTGTCAAGCACTTCCGCCAGTGGAAACTCAACCTGCTCCACTTCCAGCTTGCCTGCTTCGATTTTGGAGATATCAAGAATATCATTCAGAATATCCAGCAGTGACTCGGCCGCGGCATAGGACCTGCTGAGCATGTCGCGCTGCTCCGCCGAGAGCTGCGTCTGCAGGCACAGGTAGATCAGGCCAAGCACAGCGTTCATGGGAGTGCGGATTTCATGGCTCATATTGGCAAGAAACTCCGATTTCACGGCATTGGCCGCCTCTGCCTGCTGCCTGGCGGCCAGCATCTCCTGCTCCAGAAGCTTGCGCTCCGTCACATCGATGATCAGCCCTTCAAGAGCCACCACATCACCGCTGTCATTCAGGACAAAATCCCCCTGCTCGAAAAGCCACTTCGTCTGCCCACTGGCCGTGGTAATGGAATACTCCAGCCGCGCAGGCTGCCCCAGAGCGCGGGCGCGCTGCCAGGTCTGCCAGATCCATTCGTGATCAGCAGGATCGATCAGCTGATCAAAGGAGACCACCCGATTCTCCACCAGATCCTCAGGCCGGTAACCCGTCAGCTCAAAACAGCCTTCCGAGACAAACTCCATGGTCCAGGTGCGATCATAGCGGCAGCGATAGACCATGCCAGGCAGGTTGGAAATGAGCAGGGACTTGCTGCGTTCGCTCTCCTGCAGCGAGTGGTTCAGTCGCCGCAGGCGCATGTTCCAGTACATGGCAAGCGCAATCAGAAGGATCAGCCCAGCGGCGACGCGCAACACAAAGCCATAGTCAACGGGCTGGACAATGGTGATATTCACATGCCGGTTCACAATCTCTTCACGGTCGGCATGGGTAATGGTGGCGATAGCCCTGTCGAGAATATCCCGCAGCATGGGCTCGCTTTTCAGTACGCCCATGCGCAGGCGGTTGGTGTAGTGTTCGGGCGCCTGACCAGCTATTTTCAGATTGAAGAGCCCTTCCTTGCGAATGGTATAGGCGGAGATAGTCAGCGAGCGCAGCGTCAGGTCGGCATCTCGCCGGGATACGGCACTGAAGACGTCATTCTCCGTAGCCACATGCATGATCTCCAGGTTGGGAAAATCGCGGCGTACCCGCTCCTCCATGGAAGTGCCGCTGGGCAGCACCATGACCTTGCCCGTCAGCTGCGTCGCGTCAACTATATAGGGATGTTCCTCCCGGGTGATAAAGACATTGGGATCCACCAGCAGAGGCTCCGTGAAAAGCAGCCACTCCTGCCGCGCCGGGGTCTGGTTCAGGAAGGGCAGAATCAACACCTGACCGGAACGGGAAAGCTCCAGGGCCTCGTCCCAGTCGCGGGGAAACACATAGGAGAATTCGATTCCCAGACGCGAAGCCACCAGATCCAGCAAGTCCGCCGCAATACCCGTAAAGTTTCCCCGTTCATCCACATGTTCAAAGGGAACCCAGTCGGGGTCTGGAGCAACCGTTATGGGACCAAGAGCCTCAAGATACATCCGTTCGGCAGCCGTCAGCATAACAGCACCGGCCCATGCACCACACAGCATAGGCAGTAGCAGACAACCAATCAATAAACGACATATCCACTTCACGCCCATGACTTCAATACCAATATCCTTTACATTTTGAAACACCACGCAACGCAGAGTTGACCCGTCGCCGAATGACACAATACCACGAACCTGGCGGCAGGAGAATACCTTCCCGCACATTCGCCATCATGGTGGACAACCCAGGCGCAAACCTGACAATTCCCCTGTCACCTTTCCGACACACGCGCAATATGGCGAGGACACCATAACCAGACGCTGCCATTACTTATAGTTACGCGCCTGGAGAGTTTGGCGGGAGCCTTGCAGTGCCATCGGCAACGGTTCCTCATATTAACTGGCAGACAAGGCTTCTCAGCAGCCTGCAAAGGAGTATTACCATGAACACCGCCCCCGCCATATATCTCGATGCCATGGCCACCACGCCCTGCGATCCACGGGTGGTGGAAGCCATGCTCCCCTACTTCCACGAGCAGTTCGCCAATGCCTCCAGCACCGTGCATGCCCCCGGACAGTGCGCCTATGACGCCGTGGCCTCAGCCAGAAGAACCATCGCGTCATGCCTGGGCGCACAGGCCGAGGAAATCCTCTTCACCAGTGGCGCTACCGAAAGCAACAATATGGCCATCCTGGGAGCGGCCCGTGCCAATACCGGCAGCAGACGCACCATCCTCACCAGCGCCGTGGAACACCGCTCCGTACTGGAGCCCTGCCAGATGCTGGTATCCCAGGGGTACACCCTGAAAACCATCGGTGTCGACAACCAGGGCAGGCTCAAACACGATGAACTGCAACAGGCACTGGGAGACGATGTACTCCTGACAAGCATTCAGATGGCCAATAACGAAACCGGCGTTCTGCAGGACATTGCCACCATCAGCCGCCTGGCAAAAGCAGCTGGCGCCCTGGTGCATGTTGACGCCGCCCAGACCGCAGGTAAAATCCCCATAAACCTGCAGGCGCTTGATGTGGACTACCTCAGCTTGAGCGCCCATAAATTCTACGGACCCAAGGGGATTGGCGCCCTCTTTGTGCGTCGGGAAGCCGCAGCGCACCTCGGCCCCATCATGGGCGGCGGCACCCAGGAGCGCCGACTGCGTCCGGGAACCCTGAACGTGCCGGGAATCATCGGCATGGCACGGGCCTGCGAACTTGCCCTCGCCGACATGCAAAACGAGGGGAAGCGCATCGGAACGCTGCGCAACCTGCTGGAAAACCTGCTGATGGAGAAAATTCCGGAACTCATCACGAATGGAGACCGCGCCAGACGCCTGCCCTGCTGCACCAGCATTCGCTTTGCCCACACCGACGCCGCAGGCCTGATGCTGCAGGTGCCCCATGTGGCCATGAGCGCCGGAGCAGCCTGCTCATCGGGCAGCAGCGAACCCTCGCACGTGCTCCTGGCCATGGGACTGGATACAGACGAAGCCAGCCGCAGCCTGCGTCTGAGCCTTGGACGATTTACCACCGAGGA
Organism: Desulfurispirillum indicum S5; assembly: GCF_000177635.2. Taxonomy (NCBI): domain Bacteria; kingdom Pseudomonadati; phylum Chrysiogenota; class Chrysiogenia; order Chrysiogenales; family Chrysiogenaceae; genus Desulfurispirillum; species Desulfurispirillum indicum. The sequence goes on along the minus strand of NC_014836.1, from coordinate 1,136,023 downwards.
AGATATCCGCAGCGCCGCCGAAGCCATAGCCGAAGGATACGAAATGATGAGCCTGCTGACAGGCGTGGGAGCCTGAGCTCTTCGCCCGCAGCCAGTTCAACGCAAACCGCCCGCCGGAATACCCGGCGGGCGGTAATTCTTAATACTTCCTGGCCCGCACTGCCAGGAACAGGGGAATATCGCGGTTATCCGCATTTCCAGAAAATTTTCTGGAAATCTCCCCAGGAATCGCATATTCCTCGAAAGCATCGACCACAAGCCGCCTCTGGACTATTTCCCTGAAGTACTGACTCAAGGGCCGGTGGTAGCTGCGGGTTGTGCCCCGGCCCCGTTCATGGGGCTGCATAGGCACTTCAAGCGCGCTGAGATAGCGATCTATACGCCGATAATGCAGCTTGCGCTGCGCGTCCCAGCCCCAGCCACTCTGGCGTGGAACACGAAAACAGGGATGGGTCATGAATATCACCAGCTGCCCACCTGGCCGCAAGGCCCAGGCAGCGCTGTCAATGGCTCCCTCCAGAGGGTGGATATCCTGGAGACTCAGCAGAAACACGACACCATCAAAACTCCCCTCGTCAAGCTCCGGATGTCCCTGCAGCGCGGTGGCATCACCCGACAGAAACCGCGTTCTGTCACCGCCGTTATGCCGCCTGGCAAAGTGCAGGAGCTTGCGACTACAGTCAATTCCCGTGTACCAGGCCCCACGCCTGCAGATATGCTGTGCCAGGGCACCTGGCCCACAGCCCATATCAAGGATATGCTGACCTTCACGGGGGTTCATCAGCCCCATCACAGCTGGAATCGCCAGCTTACGATGATAGACGCTGCCGCCGGCACCGGCCCACCCGGTATACCAGTGCGCAACGCCCTCCCAGCCCTCGCTGGATACATGCTTTTTCTGAATTTTCGCCATGTGCTCGCCTTTCCTTTCTGAGAGAGAAAAAAGAGCGACGCGGCGAAAAGCGGATCAACAGACTACTGAAAAATTCCGCATTCGCCGCGTCAGGCGAAGCGGATACGACAAAAACAAATACCGTACATTCTCACGGTGTCCCTCCCTGAATCAAAACAAGCATTCGTGAGCGGCTTGCTGGAGCAAAAAATACATTTTCCGTACACCCAAGCAACCCGCAAGACATCACCATCACCGATGGTGACGCAGCCGCCTGAAAAACTCCTCACTTCAGATACTGGGGCAGCTTTTCGCGCAGCTCCCGCGCATCCAGTCGAGTATAATCTTTATCAATCTCGGCGACAACCACAGACGCCACCTCTGCGCCAAGGTGCTTGCGCAGCTCTCCCAGAAAGGCGGGTGGAGCAACCACATACAGCTTCTCCAGTTCCCCCTGCTTACGCCGCTCCTGCAGATTCTGCGTCAGTTCACGGGCGAATACCGCCGTTTCCTGCTCTTTGGGAGTTGTGGTTTCCGCCATGGCACTGCGCCCGGTACCGGCACTCTGGAAGCTGCGCCCCTGGCGGTCACTGCTCAGATCCTGCTGGCGCAGCCGCGCAGCGGGATTGACCAGGGACTCCAGCTCCATCAGTGGCCCCGTGGGACTTTCCACCGCCAGCAGACGAGCACGGGAGGCATCGGCAACGAGAATGATCACCTTGGACATCTGGAAATGGGGAGTGTTCATGGAATCTCCTTTCAGCACGTGTTGACTCAAAGGTGCGGGTTCAGCTTCAATTTTTCAAGCCCGCCAGGTATACTTTGAACACGAAAATCCCCCCGGAGGCCACCATGAAACGCCTGATGACCGGAATTGTAATCTTTGACGACATTGAAGTTCTGGACTTCTGCGGCCCCTTCGAAGTGCTGTCGGTAACACGCCTGAACGAAGCCCGCCGTCGCGAAGAGCCTTCCCCCTTTGATGTGCGCCTGATTGCCCCCCAAGGCAAAAATGTCACCACCGCCGGCGGCATGCAGGTGCTGGCACAGCATACCTTTGCCGACACTCCCCCCCTGGATATCCTTGTGGTTCCCGGGGGCTGGGGAGTACGCCGGGAGCTGGAAAACCCCGCCATGGCCCCATGGCTGCGCCAGCAGGCACAGCAGGTCACACTGCTCACCGCCGTCTGCACCGGTTCCATGCTCCTGGGCCAGGCCGGACTGCTGGATGGACATCACGCCACCACCCACTGGAAGAGCCTTGACTGGATGCGCCAGACCTTCCCCGGCATACAGGTGGACGCCCAACACCACGTGGTGGAAGATGGCCATATCATCACCAGCGCCGGCATTTCAGCGGGCATCGACATGGCCCTGCGCATCGTCGCCCGCTGCTGGGGCGAAGACGTCGCCACCGCCACGGCACGGCACATGGAGTACCTGCCCAACCAGGAAAACATCCGCAGGGTGTAGCCATGAAGATCTTCGACGCCCACCTGCACATCATCGACCCCCGCTTCCCCATCGTCCCCAACCAGGGGTATCTGCCCCCGACCTTCACCTGTCACGACTACCTGGAACGCATACAGAACTACGAACTGGCAGGTGGAGCCATCGTATCCGGCTCATTCCAGGCCTTCGACCAGCAGTACCTGCTGGACGCCCTGAAACAGCTTGGTCCGGCCTTTGTCGGCGTTACTCAGCTCCCCGTCACTACCAGCGACGAAGAAATCCTGCACCTGGACACCGCCGGCGTGCGGGCCGTGCGCTTTAATCTGCGCCGGGGTGGCTCTGAAAGTCTGGAACAGCTCCAGACCATGGCCGATCGCATCCACGAGCTGGTGAAATGGCATGTGGAACTCTACGTGGACAGCCGCGAACTGGGCGAACTCTACCGTACCCTCAGCACCCTGCCCGCCGTCAGTATCGATCACCTGGGGCTCAGCCGCGACGGCTTCCATCTGCTGTGCCAGCTGGTGGAAAAAGGCGTCCGGGTGAAAGCCACCGGATTCGGCCGAGTGGACTTCGACATACCCGACGCCCTGCAGCGCATCCACCGCATCAACCCCGCCGCTCTGCTCTTCGGAACCGACCTGCCCTCAACCAGAGCCCCCCGCCCCTACACCGACGAAGACGCCATGCTGGTGGCGCGCACCATGGATGAAGACGCTGCCGAGCGCATCCTCTGGCGCAACGCCCAGGAGTGGTACCACCGAGGCCAGGTATAATTGAACAGCAGAAGACAACAGAACCTTCTGCATAAAAAATCGACGTTATCCTAGTGGCGTTTCATGGCGTTCATCTGCGGTGCTCCCCACAGTCTTTCGCCTTTATCTGCGGATAAACTTATTTTAATCGGGTTCACGCTTCCGGCTCCTCCAGCTCCCAGCCCTCCACCACGCGGTCTGAAAGCACGCCGAGACGGTACACATCCACCGGCGAATCTTCATCCTTTTCTATACTCAGGTGCAGCCGCACAATCTCTTCGCACTGGCGCAGATGGCTGTTGATTTTGGAAACATTCTGCTTGAAACGCTCATAGAAGGATTTCCCATCATCAAGCATGGCCCGGTACGTATCAAACTGGGATGAGCGCTCGCAGAAATCATTGAAAGCCTGAGTGTAGTCTTCGCGCATATCCAGATAGCAACCGTTTTCCACCATGAAGGCATACATGGCCGCCTGCTGCATAGGCAGCTCTATATGATGATCCAGGAAATGGATGGTACGCCCCTGAATATCCAGCCGCGGCCTGGGGCAGTCGGCGTTCAGCGGAACCAGTTCGCAGATCTGCCCCTCGTGGTGAATCACATTGCCCGCCGGGTCAACGGTCACCGCATCCCTCTCCGGCAGGAAGGATTTCTCCTGAAACTCCTTGCGGGTGCGCACCGTATACGCCTCCATATCTCCCAGGTACCGGGCAAAGTGCCAGGTCATCCAGTTGGTGCCGCTGGCAATCATGGCGATGGGGTTCTCGCCCGCCAGACGCAACACCTTTTCCACATTCTTGCGGTACTCCCGCTGATCGGAAGCACTGCCCTTGGCGCTGACGTACATGCCAAATATCCGGCGCGGAATATCCGGAAAAAAGCGATTCAGCAGTTTGTCAATCTCGGGAACCAGCGAGAAAGTGGTCAACACAAATACCTCGCCGATTTCACAGCGTTCACGCACCATGGAAATCCCCATGGTCATAGGCTGATAGATATTGCCCGACTGAATAATGAGATTACGTGAAGACATGGAGGCTCCTTGTGAAAACACTCAGGAAAAATCCTGTGACCCCTGAGCTGGCATGACAACGTTATATATACAGTATACCTTATCATAGGAGGAAACCCATGGATTACATCATTACCTGCTTTGTTCCTGAAAAAAAACGCCGTGAACGACTAATCAGAATACTGCAAAGTTTCCATATTCCAACAGATCACAATATAGTTACCTGCAATTTAACCACCCTGCAGGCAAAACAATTACGTTCTGCACTGGAGCTTGTGATAGAGCCAGACCTCGATGAAATACGCATCTACACCCCATGCCCTTATTGTGAACAGCAAGTTATTACCATCGGGACAGGACTCAGTAGAATGGCAAAAACTCAAGCACCGTGAAGATGACTCTTCACGGTGCTATAAACGACACTACCCACAAACCCCTCAACAACTCCACTAATATACCATCAAAAGTAAAACTTAATCCCCATATTCAGCGCGGACATAGAATAATCTGACTCATTAACATACAGCATATATTCAATATTCAGCGCAACATCACTCCTCACTTTCCAGTCAAAACCAAAACCATAGGAAAGCCCGCTGTCAGACTCTGACGCACTTTCACTGTAATATCCCCATGAATTATCATATTCCTGATACCTCACGCTGGTCTCAAGTTTCGTAAATCCTAGCACTCCATAGATACTACCAACATTTTCAAGGGGGACATGTCCAATGACATAAGCACCTATCAGACTTTTCAATCCAAGAGTCACCTTGGCTTCACCCCAACTTGCATCATAGGAATGGCTGTCATCTGATATCTCAAGAGCCAGCCGCCCTTCAACTGCAATGCCCTCCTTCACAAAAATCCCCAACCGACCTGTCAAGGCAGCGGGCGAATAGCTCTCGGACACACCATCCAAGTCATAGTCCATCATGGTATAACTCAGGCCACCGTATTTCGTACCCTCGCTAAGGTGTGATGCATTGGCAGCCATCGCCACACTCCCGATTACCAAAAATGCCCTGATAAATTTCCTGAGGAAACATCTTCCCATACACAGCTCCTTAAAAGTAGTATAAGGAAACTGTACCAGAGCACATCACCATGGAAGGTTTCGGGAATATTCCTGAAATATCGATCAAACAAAATAGTTCAAATTACAATAATCTCCTCACTGCGATTAAAATCTCCAATACCCATACCCATCACCTTTTCCTGGCATCCTTTACATAACGGATACACCCGCAAGTCGTCTTCACTGGGGTCAATCATAAACTCCAGCATCGTCAGTAACCCTTTCATCTGCTCGGGCTGCACGTCACACTCGAAAACACTGCGCTGAGCATTCACACCATAGCCTTTTAATGCCTTGTGCAGGCGTGTGCGCCTTTTCGTACTGGGTATATCGTAAGCGATAATAACAATCATGATTCAGTTCTGAGGCCGCACAAATGGCTGGTAAGAGGGTTCGCTTTCAAACAGAGACTTGCTGAGCTTTTGCGCCTGCTGCTGAATAATACGCCGGTAAGAATGTCGTTTGCCGTCGTATATCGTCCCTCCTCGAATCTTACGTTCGAAAGCCCGGTAAAAGACTTCCCGCGCAGGCTCTGTGAGTATAACTGCACCATCCTCCTGGTATTCAAAGCTCTCAGCTTTCACCTGTTTCAAATTCACCAGTTTGACCACAAGCTCATCCACCACAAAGCGAAACTCTTCCTGTAAATCGCAGGCAAGTGAAGGACGCCCATATTCAGCACTGTGCAGATAGCCCACATAGGCATCAAGCCCAGTACTCTGTAATGCTGTAATGACCTCCGCGAGGAGCACTGTGTATCCAAGACTCAACATAGCATTGATGGGATCCAGGGGCGGACGGCGGCTTCTTTTGCGAAATTGAAATTCTCTGTCTTCAAAAATCGACCCAAACGCCTGAAAGTATGTGGCAGCACAGGCTCCCTCAATACCACGAATTTCGTCTGTGTTGGTGGCTTTGTCCAAGCCCTGCAATGTCGCCTTGATCTGGACAATCGCATCCTCAATAACACGATTCTCATGGTAGCGATTATGCTTAGCCAGAAAATAACGCAGGTTATTCACCTTCTGCCGCACAATTACCCTGGCCAGCCCATTGCGATACGCTGGATTGGCATAGCGCTCGTATTGCTTCATACGGGCAAAAACATTTTTTCCTTCCATTCCGCAAAGTTGCCCTTTATAGCACCCCGACGTAGTAGCAAAATGTGTGGGAATACTTGCGTCAAGCAAGAAGTCCATGGCACTTTGAGCCAAGGTGGTGCGCCCAACAATCAGCAACCGCTCAATATTCATCTTAGGAATACTCCAGCTCAGATTGTCATCTTTCGATGTAATAATCAGCTGGTTGGTCTTGTACTGAATATGGGAACCCTGCTCGTCAACAACGACTGTTGCCATTTTGCCATCCTCATCGGGGTATATTAAAAAGGGTTGTGATCAAAAACCTCCACCAGCCCAGCAATTGGGCACTCATAATAGAGACTTGACAGGTACTGCCCAAGATGATGGGCCAACTGCATCGACAGCCATGACGGCGGACTACCAGTAAGTGTCAAATCACGGCTGTGCTGCACCTCTGCGAGTACTGATTGCAACAAATCATCCATCCCTTCCCTATCCTGAGGCCAGGGAAGGAAGCCATCAAGATCAAGACGTACCATTGCTGCCTCCATGTGTTTTCACTGATTATGGAGTCCGTAGTGGATGAAGAGTCATTCGGGAAAATTTCTGAATTGAGAAGACTCAGTAACGGCGAAAACGCACGTGGGCAAACAGGCTCTTCTTGACAACGGCACCACCGGCATCCCGCTCCTCCGCCACAACCCGGCGGCTGGTGGAGTAGAGGGGGGTAATCCCGGTGGAGTGGCAGAAGTTCACCAGATCCCAGGTAGCACCGAAATCACCTGTCACCAGAGCCATGTCGCCGGGACGGGCGTTGGCTGTCAGCCACTGCTTCACGGGTTCCAGCAATGGGCGGATATCCTCCAGCTCCGGGGGCAGGTTGCTCCACAGCTGCTGCAGCTCAGGTGGTAGGGGCACAAAGCTTACCACGCCAAGGCTTGCACGGGCGTCGCGTTCCTGCTCGGCGGTGAGGCGGTGGGAGAAGAGGAGGTAGAGGGTTTTCATCGGCGAGTCCCCATCCCTCGTTGAAGCTTCTCTGCATCACTCAGGCCAGACGGTATAGCCAAAATGTTGCGTTTGATACAGACTTCCTCAAATCGCCTGATAAATTTTGCAATCCGACTATAGGTATCGCCATATGTGTTTTCCGCATTGCCATGGGCTAAATCATTACGGAAAGCCTGAACATCCTTGACGAGTTGTGCAAAATCGCTGACTGACTTTTCATCAAGGAGCTTTCGGTTTTTATAACCATTCTCAACCAGAGGGTGAAGGCTTCTTTTTCGATTGTCATTAAGCGTGGAGTGCCACTTCTGGGGGTGTAGAAACACATCACGGGCAGCCTTCGTTGCCTCATAGTGATTATGGCTGCGCAAAGACTTATCACTAATGGATTCCAGCGTGTAGCTCCCAATGGCCTCATGCAGTAAAGTCAGGGAGTTAAGAAGATATCCCCGCTCAGCCAATAACCGTGCCAGGCTGTAAAATTTAAGAGACTCTCTTTCTTGCTGCAAGCAATCCTGAACCTTCTGGATATGAGTATCAACTCTTTCCAGCAACCTGCCAAAGCTTTGATTTGGAGTATCATCAGAATCGGAAATACTCTGGAGCCTTTCCCGAATCTGATTCAGCAGAGAGTTGTTGCCACGCACCAGATAGTTCAGAGAATTTGCTAAGATATGCCGAGAGAACTCCTGTAATAGTCGAATAAGCTCAGTTAAACGCCCATCGCGAACAGCGGCAGTCGCGGCAACCGTGTAATTGCGATCAAAAGTGTGAAGCACATAAGTCACATTGGCAATATCCAGATACTTTCGTAAATCGATAATTTCATAGCGTTTGCGCGGATCAATCTCTTTGGCAAACAGGATATGACGAATTTTCTCACTGTGCGTAATATTATGAATAATCATACTGACAGTTGCCAAAATCGGCAGGTGACGAAAACCATGGCTGACATCAAGAATGACCTCATCCGCAGCCCCTAAAATGGTATTAATAGTCGCGAAAGTGGCTTCGAAGTCATCTTCTTCAATAATAACAGCCTCTTCAAGGCATGAATAATCTAATCCCTCGGCTTCAAGAACATCCCTTTGCACTCGCAGAGCTTCCCTGGTCGCAATGGGAACCAAGGAGAATCCTATATCCTGCGATAGCCTAACTATAATCGGTAATGTATTTGAATATTGAGAACCATGCAGGGAAAAGCAGCTAGCCAGCTCACCCGACAAAGCATAACTCGCTCGCTCGCTCAGATCAGCTGGAGCTTTAATTGTACCAAGCATGGTCACCATGCAGCACTTTCCCATGACACCTCCATTCACAGTTCTGAGGAATTCCACATCAAATCAAGCATTCTACACTACTTGCAAGCCAGCCGGGAATAACAACTTTTAATCCCCGCTGTTTCCAGCAGGTCTTCGGTCGGAATATGTTTCGTGCGAAGAATATCTTGAGCATGTCTCAATCCCCGTCGTTTCCGACAGGTCTTCGGTCGTCAATGGCGAATTATCCTGCTATCATCAACGGCTTTGTCTCAATCCCCGTCGTTTCCGACAGGTCTTCGGTCACTAAACGCCACGTTTCAATAGAACTTGGAAAGGCGTCTCAATCCCCGTCGTTTCCGACAGGTCTTCGGTCCCGGCCTCAAGGCGGTTGCCCTGAAGATCGCCTTCGGGGTCTCAATCCCCGTCGTTTCCGACAGGTCTTCGGTCGAAAGAGATTAAGGGTATTAAGGGCATCAACAAGTCTGTCTCAATCCCCGTCGTTTCCGACAGGTCTTCGGTCGTAACTGAAATGAACGTGCCGACTATTGACCCTGAGTCTCAATCCCCGTCGTTTCCGACAGGTCTTCGGTCGTACCCATTCAAAAAAGTAACGTGGCAACCGTCGCGTGTCTCAATCCCCGTCGTTTCCGACAGGTCTTCGGTCGTGGCTCTCCAAAAGATGGTACGGAGACAGCAGATGTCTCAATCCCCGTCGTTTCCGACAGGTCTTCGGTCACTACAGCACTCGTCCCCAGGATATACTGGAAGGGTCTCAATCCCCGTCGTTTCCGACAGGTCTTCGGTCTTTATGGAATTAGTGGAGAGGTAAAGTCGTTTTGGTCTCAATCCTCGTCGTTTCCGACAGGTCTTCGGTCTTATCAACCTGACCCCACACGCAATCTTTGAGGCGTCTCAATCCCCGTCGTTTCCGACAGGTCTTCGGTCACATTCAACGCTGTTTACTGTGGATTTAACAACGGCAGGTCTCAATCCCCGTCGTTTCCGACAGGTCTTCGGTCGGCAGCGACACGATCACCATCACACGCTGCTGGTACGTCTCAATCCCCGTCGTTTCCGACAGGTCTTCGGTCGTGCATGATGTTTAGAGACAAGTTTCAAGACTACATATCGTCTCAATCCCCGTCGTTTCCGACAGGTCTTCGGTCTGCGCTGGCTCGGAGCATATGGGCACGGCTCCGAGTCTCAATCCCCGTCGTTTCCGACAGGTCTTCGGTCTGCGTTGAAGCTGGCCTTCGGAGATGGCAACCCCAGTCTCAATCCCCGTCGTTTCCGACAGGTCTTCGGTCCCAGTTAAATATATTCAAGAGGTGATTTATGTTGTCTCAATCCCCGTCGTTTCCGACAGGTCTTCGGTCCCAGACTATATATCAGATGTTTATGTCGTCCGGTATGTCTCAATCCCCGTCGTTTCCGACAGGTCTTCGGTCGATACCAAAACTAAGGAGGTCGACGAAAAAACTGGCAGGTCTCAATCCCCGTCGTTTCCGACAGGTCTTCGGTCTGAGGACAGCCCTTTAAAAATGGCCTACTGGCCTACGTCTCAATCCCCGTCGTTTCCGACAGGTCTTCGGTCGCAATGGGAGCGTGTGATATGGCACCGTGGCTAGTGGCTTGTCTCAATCCCCGTCGTTTCCGACAGGTCTTCGGTCAACCAGGCCGATATCAGCGCAGTTGCGCTGAAGTTGGTCTCAATCCCCGTCGTTTCCGACAGGTCTTCGGTCTAAAGGGGTGTAGCATGAAACGATTTATACTTGACGTCTCAATCCCCGTCGTTTCCGACAGGTCTTCGGTCACCGTGGTTAGTGGCCTATACAGTTACCCTGTTCATGTCTCAATCCCCGTCGTTTCCGACAGGTCTTCGGTCTAGAAGTTATTGGCGACCATGGCGTCGTTAACAAAGTCTCAATCCCCGTCGTTTCCGACAGGTCTTCGGTCGGGAGTGATGCATGACTGGAACAGGCGCGCAGCGTCTCAATCCCCGTCGTTTCCGACAGGTCTTCGGTCATCCGTAATCATTTCATTGAGTTGGGTTACACCGCTGTCTCAATCCCCGTCGTTTCCGACAGGTCTTCGGTCGAAGGCGACTAGCCGAATTCCGATTCTGACGAGGGCGTCTCAATCCCCGTCGTTTCCGACAGGTCTTCGGTCCTATATGTGTCATGGTTGATGGTAAATCCGTCAACCGTCTCAATCCCCGTCGTTTCCGACAGGTCTTCGGTCAGCGAGAATCAATCATAGCAGAGCTGAGGAAGCGTCTCAATCCCCGTCGTTTCCGACAGGTCTTCGGTCCAAACAACGTCTTATCAAGAATCTTATGTTGAACGTCTCAATCCCCGTCGTTTCCGACAGGTCTTCGGTCTGAGGAGGTTCTGGTTTTTCGGGCTGCCGCAGGGAATGTCTCAATCCCCGTCGTTTCCGACAGGTCTTCGGTCTCGGTGGCGAACCTCAGCCGGGTGAGGACTATGAGTCTCAATCCCCGTCGTTTCCGACAGGTCTTCGGTCGCGCACAGCCCGGTTATAAAGCTCCCTAAACTGGTCTCAATCCCCGTCGTTTCCGACAGGTCTTCGGTCACAAGTTCTTCAGGAGCCAGGAGGAACTGCGAAGCCGTCTCAATCCCCGTCGTTTCCGACAGGTCTTCGGTCGCGAGAACTTTCCGAAACAACATCCGGAGGTTTTGATCTCTGTCTCAATCCCCGTCGTTTCCGACAGGTCTTCGGTCAATTTACAAGATGCCTATTTGCAAGACGCCAATTTGCGTCTCAATCCCCGTCGTTTCCGACAGGTCTTCGGTCGTCGGAAGGCCCCATTCTTCTTGAAAGGGAAGGGGTCTCAATCCCCGTCGTTTCCGACAGGTCTTCGGTCGTTAAAGCATATGTTCAAGGAGTTTGACTGTAAGAGTCTCAATCCCCGTCGTTTCCGACAGGTCTTCGGTCACACAGTACTGCAGGAACGCCTGCTCAACTTGTGAGCAGAGTCTCAATCCCCGTCGTTTCCGACAGGTCTTCGGTCACGTATCCAAGGTCGTCGCTGGGTAATAGTGCAGGATGTCTCAATCCCCGTCGTTTCCGACAGGTCTTCGGTCGAGTTAGTAAACGCTATTAACAACGGTGGAGTTTGTGAGTCTCAATCCCCGTCGTTTCCGACAGGTCTTCGGTCGTATAGAAGTTATACTTACTGACGGCACTGCCGTCGTGTCTCAATCCCCGTCGTTTCCGACAGGTCTTCGGTCACAAGTCCTTTCGCCAAAAGGAGGAATTGCGAAGTCGTCTCAATCCCCGTCGTTTCCGACAGGTCTTCGGTCACTTCCTTAAATTCACTAGAAAGTGACATTCTCGTCTCAATCCCCGTCGTTTCCGACAGGTCTTCGGTCGTGCCCCTCCAGCACAGCAACGCGACAACCGTCGCGGTCTCAATCCCCGTCGTTTCCGACAGGTCTTCGGTCCCAGGTAAATAATTTTTGAGAGGTGGTTTATGTCGTCTCAATCCCCGTCGTTTCCGACAGGTCTTCGGTCCCGGAAGATGACGTATATGTCACTTCCTTAAATTCGTCTCAATCCCCGTCGTTTCCGACAGGTCTTCGGTCAAAAAACAGTGCAGGGATATACACAAAAAATTTTAGTCTCAATCCCCGTCGTTTCCGACAGGTCTTCGGTCGACGGCTGAAAATGTTCTCAGAAGTGACGGTTATGGCCAAGTCTCAATCCCCGTCGTTTCCGACAGGTCTTCGGTCCTAGAATGTTGGCAACTAATGACTATGACTGGGTAGCCGTCTCAATCCCCGTCGTTTCCGACAGGTCTTCGGTCAGAAATAAAAGAAGTTCTCAAACTCCATAGTATGTGTCTCAATCCCCGTCGTTTCCGACAGGTCTTCGGTCAACAAAGCAGAGCCCAGCATAACAGGCTCACGCGTCTCAATCCCCGTCGTTTCCGACAGGTCTTCGGTCGCTTAAAGGCAAAGTTCGGCAAAATATGGAGAAAAGTGTCTCAATCCCCGTCGTTTCCGACAGGTCTTCGGTCACCCCCTTCATCGATGCCTTTACAGGCTGCATTCCAGAGGCTGTTTTCGCAAACATGGACAGAAATGCAATAAAATATATATAAAAATAACCGAGTGAGTTATATTCTTTTGTTAAAGAACAAGTTACAAACTCGCAAACCCCTGGAAAACGGCCTACGAAGTCTTTATGTGACGTTTTTTGAAAATCACTGGCAGTGTATTGTCACAATAACGGTAACCCCTGGGCTAAATTACGGCACTCCGATAATATCGGCCCCGATCATGGTGGTAGACAATTATATTTTTGCAGTTCGCAAAGATGTCGCCAAGCATTATGGCGATGGCGACAGGCCCGGAATAAAAGAGGGCTCTTCCGTATTGAGGATACATTGACAAAAAAGTGAGCATGGTGCCACTTATCGGGATTACAACCAAATAATTCCGGGAGAAGCACCATGCTCACCAGTGTTCTTTACCATGCCTACGGCCTTGCTGGCTACGATTACATCCGCACAGAGTATTGCGGCAATACCATCAATTTCCATGTCCGGCCCCGTAAAAAGCTGATTCGCTGCCCTGCGTGCCTTGGCCGTTCTGTCATATTACGCGGCAGTAGCATTCGTCGGTTACGAGGTTTGCCTTTGGGGATCAAGTCCACTTGGTTGCACGTCCACGTTCCACGCATCCAGTGCCTTCAGTGCGGTAGTGTCAGGCGGGTGAGTCTGAAAATAGCCTCTCCACGGTGTTCCTACACCCATGCATTTGCTCGGTATGTGGTCTCCCTTGCCCAAGCTATGACCCTCATTGATGTAGCACGGCTTCTTGGTATAGGCTGGGACCTGGTCAAGTCCATTTTCAAGCAGTATCTGCATCATCACTACAGTAGCCCTTCACTTGCTGGGCTTGAGTATATCGCCATTGATGAGAAATACACAGGACGCAAACATGGCTTCATTACTCTCGTCATTGACCTTGGTTCAGCCAGGGTCGTATACGTTGGAGCAGGCAAACAGGCAGAAGCGCTTGATGGTTTCTGGAAACGCCTTGGTCGTCGCAAGTCATCTATCAAAGCCGTTGCTGCTGACATGAGTCCGGCTTACCGGTCGGCAGTGCTCGAACACCTTCCATCTGCTGCGTTGGTGTTTGATCGTTTCCATGTCGTCAAGCTTATGAATGAACGCCTTACCGATATTCGCCGCGAGCTGTACCATGAGCTCACAAGTCAGCATGACAAGAGCATTCTCAAAGGCACTCGCTGGATGCTTCTCAAAAATCCGCAGAGCATTGGCGAGCAAACCAGTGATCATGAACGCCTTGAACTTGCCCTGCAGGCCAATCGACCATTGGCGGTTGCCTATTACATGAAAGAAGATCTCCGCCAGATATGGCAACAAACTGACAAGGTAACTGCCACGGTATTCCTCGATGACTGGATCAACAGGGCTCAAGCATCAGCTATCAAAGGATTGAAGAAAATGGCCAAAACGCTGGAGAAGCACCGAGAGGGAATCCTGAACTGGTATGATCACCCCATATCAACAGGACCACTTGAGGGGATCAACAACAAAATTGATACCCTCAAAAGGCAAGCCTATGGATACAGAGATATGGAATTCTTCGAGCTCAGAATAAAGGCCCTCCATAATTCAAAGTACGCTTTAACCGGATGAACCTAAAAGAGGTGTATATACTCGGGGCTTTGCAGTTGCAGTTCTTTTTTGAACTGCACCAGTTCTTCGCGCAGCTTTTCCACTTTTGCCATATTCGCAAGTTCAACACCACTTCTTCGGAATTCGCGCTGGGGCAGAATCGTGCCCTGCAAGTTCAGCTTGTGTATGGTGTCATTGGCACTGATGGCAATTTCACTTTTTCCGGTCAGCTCCACACAGGCCACAAGGTGAGTACTGGCCCGTTTAAGGGCTCTTTCAACAAGTCGTTTTTTCAGATAGTTGCGTCTGATATACAACATGCTGGCCCAGGCAACGGGTATGAACATGATGATGCCCAGCAGTATACCAATTCGGTCAACCATTTCCCAGGTGTGGTCGTTCATGAAGAGGAAAGTTTCCATTTTACCCTAATCTGTTTCCCCAAGGATCCGCTTGACCTTGTCGACTTTCGCCTGCTGTTTTTCTTTCAATTTTCCCGACCACTTCTTGGTGGCGATAAACTCCTGTTTACAGGCAAGGGCAATGGTCTGTTGTTCCTCGGTAGTGTAGCCGTCGATTTTTAACCATAGTTCCATGAGTTTGTTGTTACGGGCGTCGGGTAAAGTTATCTGCGTCAGTTCGTACAATGTACGCTCCACCTCGCCCATGCTGGCCAGTTTTTCTGCTTCAGCGGCTTTGGCGGCAGCTTCGGCTTCGCGTTGTTGCTGACGTTTCACGGCAGCTTGTTGAGCGGCTTCCTGCTGCTGCTGTTGTTCATCCCTTATTTTCTGCCTTCGCAAAAATGCCTGTTGCCGCTGCGAAGCCATTTCGGCACACTGACGCTGGTAGTCCTGCCATTCATCATCGCTCAGCAGACGAATCTTAACCCAGCCAAGGGGTATTCCGGTTGAACTTAACCAGATAGATGACTGGAAATGACTGGAGATGTTTTCTCTTCTCCTATCCTCATATCGATCCAACATTTTCGTTCTCCCGCCAGTATGACGGCCAATTTTCAGGAGCAGCTCGTCACTGCCAGCGGGCGGGTCGTGCTCAAGTAACTGCTGAATTTGTGGAACTGAAGAGGCAGGCTTTTGGCCACTGCTATTCAACCGAATTCTGGAATGATTCTGGATTGCTTGCATAAATCTGTCATCTTCGGCTTCAAGATAGGCATTGGATGATGCCAGCAAGTCCTCCCAGAGTTTTTCGAAATTGCTCCATGGTGCTTTATACAGGGTGTTGTGGCCAAAACTGATTTCGCCGATAAACTGGCCGCTGGTGATGAATTCTGTCATGGCAAGGCGGCCTTGTGTTGTCAATCTCCAGTCCACGTCTTCGAATTCACCATCCAATTTTCGTTTATCGGAGAGGCGATTGGGTATATCAATCTGAGATTGTGCGTCAATAGGTGAAAAATCGCTTACACGAAAGTCACGAAAAAAGTCGAAGGCAACCTGCTTGTCACTATCACGCAGGTTTTTTTCAGCGAGAAAACGAAGCTCATCTCCGGGAAACTCATTTTGACCCAATATTGAGTTAAGTACTAATGTGCGGAGGGCTCCTTTCACGGAAGAGCCAGGGATTATGGGTTCACTGTAAGCGCCAGCTTTTACCACCTGGAGTATTTCGTCATTCTTGCCGAACAGCGGGCGATTTTGTCCAAAAACTTTTTGTGTCGCATCTGATAAGGGAATGTGCGCATTCACCGCTTCACACTTGGGAGCGTGTTCATCAATAAAGCGCAGAAGGTCGTCATAACGGCTTTTGCGGCAATGATCGAAAAAAATATCGCTTTTGCCAATCTGCTTCAGGTAGCTTTGGAAAGAGCTGTGGTCAAACAGGTGCAGAGCTTTCTCTTTCGGGAAATAGTCCATGGGCTCGTAGTATTCACCACTGCCAATGTGAATGGGTGTCAGCACTTCCAGCAGGCAGAACTGGGTATCTTTACGCATTATTGCCTCCTGTTTTGGGTGGAAGCTCGGAAGAGGGGATGTGACATGGAAGAGCAATGGTGCAGGCATTGTGCACGTGTTTACCACCTACTTCATCGCTTACCAGATTGGCAAGCATCCTGCCGTATACGTCACGGGGCTGTATAATTCCGAATGTACTCCCCGGCTGGTAGAGCACCACGGGGTTTTTCATGTGTTTGCCTCTCGCGGCCAGCCCCCCTCCATGTTTGGCGAACTTTGTGAATACCTTGCCATAGGCAGGGTCGGCACTGGAGCAGGCAACACAGGAAGAAAGAGCCACAAAGGCGTTGGTTTCTGCTGGCGCACTTTGCAGCATGGTAGCTTCGCACCAGTCTGAAACTTTATAGCGCCCACGTCCGGTGGAAGCATCCTTTCCATATCCCTGCATCCCCATCAGTTCAATGATTTCTTGAAGAGTCTCTCCAGAAATCTTCTGAGAGTCGAACCTGACATACAAGTCCAGTTGTGACCCATGGGGATAAAAGAGTTCATTGCTGGCATAGAGCTGTCCCGATTCGCCAGCTGTGGAGTGACTGAAAGAATTCAGGGCATTTTTTGTCATCATACTTTTTGTTGGCGAAGCTGGTTTTGGCCATTGTTGGCGATTTTGCAGATATTCAGTGGCAATGGCACCTTCGGTCAGATTACCCTGAAGCTTCTGGATTACCTCCAATGGGAAAAAGGCAAATTTCTTATACTCCTTGCCCATGCCATCCTGCATTTGTGTTGGCAGTTTTACTGGCTTCAGGATGGGGCGGGGCAGAAATCCGGCCGGAAAGCCATCAGAAAATACCAGTGGAGGGTTGGACATATCGCTCAAGAGCGCCTCAAGTGCCTCGTTTCCATGCACATCCCGGTACAACCAGCAGAACTGGCCAAACAGGGTATCAGATTGCAGGGGGGTAACAAATGAGCTTTGGGGCAGAATGCGAATGCGTCGCGATTCCATGGTTCACCCGTCTTTCTGGTCAGTCTTTGGCCATGCGACAGAATACCTTGCCTGCGAATCCGCCCACTGTACTTCAACCCTGCCATTGCCACGGGAAGAACCACCGCCCAATCCGTCATGGTTAAGAAGTTCGATGTATTCCAGAAAACTCTGAAATGCTGTTTCTTCGGCACTATTAAACGCAGCATCATCGGACTTATGGAATACTTTGTAAATGGCTTCAAAGGTGAATTCCGCCCCTGCGGGTACACGCTCAATCTGGCGGGGACCGCCGCCGCCAACTTTGCCCTGCAAGCGATTAATGCTCACTTCATACTTGGTTTCAGTATAGGAGCCGAGTTTTTCAAGCAACAGCTTCTGACTCTCTGGTGTCATAAAAGCGTCGGAAATGGCAACGCGTGTCTGCAGCACGGTATGGTTGTCATCCTCAAGGCCATCTGGTTTGCCATTGCCAAAAATTTTTACGATTTGCAGCGCATTCGATGGAGCGTCACTGGCTTTTCCCTTAATATAAAAGGCATTTCCTTCACCAGTATCAACGCAGCCAGTCGTCCACTCTGCCAGCGAACGAATCTTACCCTTAAGCGATGAACCGGGTATATAGGGTATACTGGTCAAGGGATCACGAATGACAACGTTATCCACACCGCCTATTTTGATTTCATCGTTGCCTCCGCCAATGTGAAGGCCCGTAATTACTTTCAATGAGCATTCTATTTTGCGTATTTCTTTAATTTGCATATTTCCCTCCATTTCAATTACTCAGGTTTCCTTTGCTGTAAGCCACTACTGCCTCAAAAAGGGAGCAGAAGATAAAAAAGTCATCTACCTTGCGGCTATCGCAAAGCTGATCAATATTGCTTTGAATAAATCGCTTAAAGCCATCATTGATTTTATCACGTTTGTATGCGTACTCAGCCTTGGCCTTTACCATCGCTATATATGGCAATAGCTCTTCATACGGTTTATCGGCACCAATTTGCTCCCGGTAGCTCAGTATTTGATTGTAGAAGCGGCGCAACTGAGTAAACGTAAGATTTCTACCAGACATTGCTTTGAACGTTTCCTCTGCACGGTCCGAAAAAAGTTTCACTCTTTTCTCTGGATCATCGTATTCCCGAATAGTTGCTATCGTCATATCTACCTCCTGCGTCGGTCGTAGAGCAGCCGCGAAAGGGGGATGCTCATTTTACTGGTTTTTTCTTGAATATCCTTAAACACAAATTCCATCGCTTCGAGTTTTGTCTCCTCCTTTTTGCTCTTCTCCACAAAGTATCTTTGATGCCGATATTTCAGCCGGGCTCTCCACTTGGCTGCCTCCATCCAGGCATTCACTTCTTCTGGACTTTCAGGGAATGTTGTCGCAGTGGCAGCATCCTGGCTAAACTTCAACAGTCCGTAGAGATATTGGGTGGAGAGTTCACTTTCCATCGTTTGGGTACGTTGCTTTAATGCATCGCCACTGCGCATAAGTTCCTTGTATTCCTCCCACGTCACAGTCTGACCAAAAACGGTAATGCGGTTGCGATTTTTACCAGCTTCAGGGCCTTCTCCATGCTTGGCGGCATCCAGTGCTTCCTCGGCATCGCGGGCCATCTCGCGCACGGGGATGGCGGCTTTGCGTAGCACGATGCCGGCGCTAAGGTGAATGTCGGGGTTGCCTCCGGTGTACTGGCGGAGGTGCTGGTCTATTTCCCCGGCCAGATCAACGATGCGGTTCCAGGGGCCGATGAGAAAGAGGTCGTCCCCTCCGGCAAAGACGGTGTAAACGCTGCGGTAGTCGACTTCCCCTTCTGCTGGTTTTTTGGCAAGTCGCCATGGGAGCCAGCCGGTGAAGAAGTAGTCCAGCATGCGCGAGAGCATGGACATGCGGGACATATTGGCGTAGCTGATGTCTTTGCCGTTTTCCTTCACCGTAAAGCCTCGACTGAAGATCTGACCCAGGTGATCCACGTCGGCCTTGAGCACACCCAGATGGGCTACTCCCCGCAGTTTGCCGTTTTCTTCTTCGTGCAGGGCATCAGCGCCAATATGGGCAAAGGTTTTAGTGGCGTTAACATTTAGTTCAATACCTTCCAAGCGTTCCTTGCTGATTCCCTTGTAGCGTAGTTCATCCCATTCCCCGTCATTTCGCCAACGAGGCACATAATTGGCCAGGTGTTTGTGGGCAAAGCCGCTGAATGTACTCTGGCGGTCGATATTGTATGTGGGCGCGCTGAGGTCGGGGCTTTTGCCAAAGGCCAGGTGCCACTGACCAAAGAGAGGATAGGTCCAATCGCCCTCTTTCTGGTCTTCAGAGTATTGGATGTGGAAGTAGTTGCGGCGAGCTTCGCCGTCTTTGACCTCTTCTGATACCAGTGCTTCCCCAAGGCGGCGAAAGCGGTTGCAGTGGGGGCAGATAGTGCCATATTTGGTCTCATCCCCCCAGTGTTTGCCGCAGATGGTGCACAGCTCGCGGCTTTTGCGGCTGGAAAGGTACTCCTTAAAAACGGGTTCGCTGATCTGTGGCCGCAGTTTTTCGCACTCCAGGGCATGGGCCAGATCCCCCATCAGCAAGGCATATTCGCGCATTACCAAACGCTCAGGCTGAAAGCACAAGGTGGCGATGTTAAAGCGGGTCTGGCCGAAGGTCAGTTTGTGAAAGTGCTCGTTGATAGTGGTTTTAACCCTTCCCACGGCTGCTTGCAGGTCGCTGGTGTTGGCGGCCAGGATAGTGAACTTGCCACCGGCGTTCATGATAATGGAGCTGAGGGGCAGGTTCAGTTCGTGGCAGATGGCATGGGCGGCGGCTTCGGTGGCCATGCTCACGTAGAAGGACTTGGCGCGCAGTATCTTGGCGGCAAACTTGTTGGATTCTCCACCGGCATCAAAGATGAAGTGCTGGATGCCGCTGAAGTCGCCCTGAATGAAACAGAATTTCTGTTCCTTGCTTCTATCCTTTACGCTGCTGATCAGTGTCAGATTGCCCGCTTTGGCGTGGTCTATGTCATCCTTTTCCCGGTGCCAGGCGTACAGGGCGGTGGCTATGGCGCTGGTGGCGCGGCTGTGGTCGTAGAGGGAGATATTAGTGGGGGTCGGGGTAAACTTCCCATTTTCATAACTGACGGTTGCCGAAGGGATACTCCAGCAGTATCGCTCCATAAGACTGGCCAGGGCCAGGTAGGCGTTAGCGAGGGAGGAACTTTTGTCATTTTTATTCGCCCCCACGCGACGGGCGATTGCGGTCAGTCCCTCCGCAAATCCCGTCAACAGGCGGGTGTAATCCTTGGCTGCTTGTGATTCTTCCACAGTGGAATTGTTTATGGGTAGAATCGATGGCTCCAAGGGTGCAAAGGGGTAGTGAAGGGCTTTCTCCGTTGGCTTGTTTGAATTATCGTCTGATGGCTGCTGGTCTTCCTTTGCACTGAGTTTAATGTCGGCAAAGATGTTGCGCATGTGGGTGTTTGAGTGTTTTGACTTTTGCTCTTCCTTGGCCAATGCTTGGGCGTAGGCGTTGTATTGCTCCTCTGATCTGTCCCGCTCAAAACCACTGGCCAGGCGGTCGGCTTCGGCAATAATCCACTGCAAGGGGTGGGACTGGTCGCCCACTTTGTGGTGGCTGGCGGCGAGATTGGCCATGGATGTTTCTTTATCATGCTGCACAACCGACGGGAATGCCTGCAGCACACCATCGTAAGATGCCTTGATTTCCTGGTTATCAGCACTGCCAAAAGTGAATTTTCCATCAAAGAAAAGCCCGGTGAAGGCGGCGTGCACGTGGCCGTAACCGTGCTTGGTGCCGTAGGCATAGTTGTAGTCATCTGCTTTCAGCAGTTTTTTACCGCTGCGCTGCAGAAACTTGCCAATGTCGTGGAGTAGTCCGGCTGTGGCTATGGTGTAGGCACGGCTCAGGGGCGATGTGTCACTCATATTCCCTCCAGTTCAATTTTCCCGTATCCAAATGTGGTCTGTTTTCCGATGTGTATTTTTGCTGCAGCGTTGAACATTGTGGCGGCTGCGCCTGTTGGGTCGCTGAATTCCATGGTGCCAACAAAGCCCCCCAGCTTCATTTTGGTGGCCTGACGATTGGAGTATCGCCCAATATCCAGCCAGTGGAGATTTCGGGAAATTTCCTGAGCTTGCGGGGTATCTGACAGTAATGGGGGAAGTGGCTGCCCGCTGTGTTCGTGCAGGCTTTGCAGGCGGCGCTGGGCAAGGTGAAGTATTTTTTGCAAGCCAAGGTCTGTGGTAAGCCTGCTGCCGGTTTTGCTGCGCAAGGGGCTTTGCAGGCGCAGGCGGTAGGAGCCTGCTGGGAGTGGAGTGTCATATAGATGCTGAACCTGGGGCAGAGGAGGCGGGTGACCAATAGCAAATGGCTGGCGGTCTTTGCCAAGGCCCTGGGAAGCCATTTCCTGCAGGGCCAGCAGGGTATAGGCGCTGTGCGCAGCGGCGTGACCCATGAGCGTAATATGCACAGAGAGCGTGTCGCCTGCGTGGAATTCCATCTGCTCGTTACCACTGTAACAGACCAGCGGCAGGAACTCAGTTTGCGTGGCACTGTTGTCGAAAATCGTTGTGTAGGGACAATGCTGCAGAAGCGAACAATCCTGGCATTGTGCGCGTCGCTTGATGCAGATAACCCGGCGCAAACCGTGGCCAAGGGCTCCACGCAGGGTGGAGAATTTGTATTGGGGGAGGATGCTGTTCTGTTTTGCCTTTAAACACGCAAGCAATGTTACGATTTCCATGTTTATCACTCCAACGTAACGGTATTGATTTTTTAGCATACAATACTCTTCCCTGAACAGAAGTATCATACCCCAGACATGCGTACAGTTTAATCGTATTGTTTTTATAAGTCCGGGAAAAGAGTACAAGAATTCCGAGGTGATAGGTCTTTCAGGAATTTTTCCAGGCATGTAGGTGGCGAAAGAAAAAAAGGGAGCCGATGGGGCTCCCTGGTGTTGTCGTCGTTTGATGTGTGGCCTATTTGGCGTCTTTGACGTACGCCTTGATGATCTTCTGGTCTTCCACGGGGCGGTCGCCGCGTCCGGTGCGGGTGTTTTCGATTTTCTCCACCACGTCGTAGCCGCTGATGACGGTGCCGAAGATGGTGTGGTTGCCGTTCAGCCAGGGGGTGGCGGCGGTGGTGATGAAGAACTGGCTGCCGTTGGTGCCGGGACCGGCGTTGGCCATGGCGAGCAGGCCGGGTTTGTCGAAGGTGACTTTGGGGGTGACTTCGTCGGCGAAGGGTTTGCCCCAGATGGATTCGCCGCCGCGTCCGGTTCCGGTGGGGTCGCCGCCCTGGATCATGAAGTTCTTGATGACGCGGTGAAAGATGACGCCGTTATAGTAGCCGTTGGTGGCGTGGGTGGCGAAGTTTTCACTGGTCTTGGGGGCGATTTCGGGCATGAGCTGTACTTCAATGGTGCCCTGGGTGGTTTCTAGTACCACAATAAGGTCTGTATTCATGTTTCCTCCTTGAGATGGCAGCACCAGTAGCGCGCACACAATGACGACAAGAGCGAGTGAACGGAATGCCTGCATGGAATTCTCCTGGTAACGGTACTTTTCCTTTTACATGTAGAGCATGAAAAATAGCACTTTGAAGAGCAATGCGCAAATTATGGCGGAGATGGGTACGGTCACAATCCAGGAGATCACGATTCCCCACAGCATGCGCAGGTTGATGCTGCCGACGCCTTTGACGAGTCCAACGCCGATGACACTTCCCACCAGGGTATGGGTGGTGGAAATGGGCAGGCCCATGGTGGAACATACCAGCACGGTGGTGGCGGTTCCAAAGGTGGCGGAAAAGCCGCTGGTGGGGGTAATTTCCGTGATGCGTTTGCCAATGGTGTCGATGACACGGTATCCCATGGTGGCGATACCCACAACGATGCCCACTCCGCCCATGGCCAGCACCCACAGGGGTACAGGGACATGGGCCTGTATCTGGCCGGTCTGCAGGGTGGTTACCACGGCGGCCACGGGTCCGATGGCGTTGGCGACGTCATTGGCTCCATGGGCAAAGGCGACATAGCAGGCGGTCAGGATCATCATGGAGCGGTAGATGCGGTCGACGATGGTGAACTTTGCGCCGAATCCCTTGCGGTTATAGGCGGTATCGGGAATTTTATTCATGAGGGTCTTGCTGATGATGACGCCTATGGTGCCGATGGCTATGGCCATCAATATGGAAAACTCAATGCTGATGGGGAGCTTGAGGTTGGCGAGACCTTTGTAGATCATGGAGAGGGAGAGGGTAAAGACGAGGATAAAGACCAGATAGGGGGTGTAGCGTTTGGCGTTGATGACGGGGGTTTCCGTTGCCAGGATATTGCGGTGGATAAAGGAGAAGATCAGCATACTGATCAGGGCGCCGGAGAGGGGTGAGACGATCCAGCTCATCCCCACCTGGGTGAGGCGCTCCCACTGAATCACGCCCATGCCCCCTGCCACCAGCCCGAAGCCCACGACGGCTCCGATGATGGAGTGGGTGGTGGAGACGGGCCAGCCAAAGATAGTGGCAACCTGCAGCCACATGGCGGCTGCCAGCAGGGCGCTGAGCATGCCCACCACCACCACTTCGGGGGTACCGGAGAACAGGTTGATATCAACGATTCCGCTTTTCACGGTCTGGGTTACCGATGATCCCACCAGGAAGGCGCCCATAAATTCAAAGACGGCGGCCACCATGACGGCCTGCTTGAGGGTCATGGCCCGTGAGCCCACCGAGGTTCCCATGGCATTGGCCACATCATTGGCCCCGATGTTCCAGGCCATATAGAATCCGAATATCACGACGAGGGTAAATATAAGCAAGGAGTGTTCAATCACAATTTCACCTGAGTGTACATGGAATTAACGGGTCGCGGCATTGCTGTCGGCACAGACTGCTGTGAGTTCACTCGGAGAGTACCTCTGCGGTGGACTCCGCCAGTCTCTCTGCGGCATTGGCCATTTCGCCCAGCTTTTTGGTGAGCTCGACGAGCATGAAGATGGTGACGGGGCAGATCTCTTCCTCCAGGGCATAGACGTGCTGGGCCAGCTTGTACTGGCGCTTGTCGCACTCCCATTCCAGGAAGATGATGTGCTCGACCTTGCTGGCGAAATCCTTTTTCTGCGGGGCGCCGAAGCCGCTGTCAAAGACGTTTTCCACTTCCGTCATCAGTTCCAGGGTAGCGGCCAGGATCTCCTGCACCTTGCCGTAGAAGGCCATGAAGGGTTCACGCAGTTGGGGATGGAGGTAGGTTTTGCGGACGGTGAGAATAAAGGCGATATCTTCAACATCGTTGGCGATGCTGTCCTGCTTTTTCAGGAGCTTGAAAAGGCTTTTGCGGGAGACGGGCATGAACATGCTGGTGGGAAAAGAGGCGCGCGAAGAAGCCTGGACGCGATCGGCTTCATTCTCGAACTTCATGATTTTCTTGGCGACCAGTTTCAGGTTGTCGAAATCTTCGGCCAACCAGTACTGGATGGCAGGGTCAAGCTGATCAATGCATTCCTTGACCGCTTCCATGTGTGTCTGAATGGCCTTGAGCGGATCCGGGCCAAAGAGTCCTGAGATGAGGCTCATAGTTTCATGTACTCCCGTCAGTCTGAAAAAATGTTTTTCTTCAACCCCTGAATCATGTATCTTTTTCAGGGCACAAGATCGTATTCTTGACATGTATTTAACAGATATGCCACAAAAAATTTACCATATTTTCACAAAATCCGGAAAAGTGGATATGAAAGGGAAATACCGTTGTTTATTGGAGAATTTCAGGCCGGGAAGGTCATTCACGAAGATCTGCTGGTGGTTCAGCACGCCATAAAACAAGCCCGCAACGGCAAGGATTATCAGTTCATCAAGCTCCAGGATCGCACCGGCCAGCTGGATGGATACAACTGGAACTACCAGGCAGGCTCACCGGAGTTCAAAGAGGGCCAGGTGGTCACGGTCAAGGGCACCATTCAGGAATTCAAGGGGAACCTGCAGGTCAACATCTCTTCCATCGCCGCCTCTGGAGCGGCTTTTGATCGCGACAAGTTTCTTCCCGTCACCAGCAGGGACGTCAATGTCCTGTACCAGGAGCTGGAAAGCATGATCGCCAGAATCCAGAACCCGCACCTGAAAAAGCTGCTGGTTACCGTCAGTCAGGATCCGGAAATGAAGCACCTGCTGCAGACAGCTCCGGCTGCGAAATCCATGCATCACGCCTACCTGGGCGGCCTGCTGGAGCACCTGGTTTCGGTGATGGGCCTGGCGCTGCGCGTCTGCCCCCACTATCCGGAGATCAACCAGGACAAAGTGCTGGCGGGCACGTTCTTCCACGACATTGGCAAAATCTACGAGCTGGAATACAAGACCGCTTTCGAATACAGTACCCCCGGCATCCTGCTCGGCCACCTGTACATGGGCTGCGAAATTTTCGACCGTTTCGTGCGCAAGTTTCCCCAGTTTCCGGCAGAGTTGAGCATGGAGATCAAACACATCATCCTCAGCCACCACGGCCTGCTGGAATATGGTTCCCCCAAGCGCCCCAAAACCCTGGAGGCGCTCGTGGTTCACCACCTGGACGATCTGGACGCCAAAATCAACACCATCAACGGTTTGTTTGAAGCAGCGGGGAAGAGCAACTCGCCCTGGACGGACTATCACCGCCTGCTGGATCGTCGCTTTTATCGTGGTGATGAAGGAAATGGCGACCGTGCCGAGCAGCCTGAAGAGCTGCCAGCCACGCCAGTGAAAAAAAGCGTGCAGCCGGAGCCTTCAGACAGTGGGCAAACGAAGACGGTGGCACGCGCTGAAACCAGAAAGAGCTTTTCCCAGCAGCCATTCCAGCAGCTTGATGGCATTCTGCCCTTTGAGGGAGACAAAAAAGAGGAGTAGGATGCCCATGGCGCACATCGCGCGAAGCGGCCGGACAATCAGGCCCCTGTTGCTCTGCCTTTGCTTTCTGCTGGCGAGCGCGCAGGGGGCCTGCGCTGAGAACGCTGCTTCCACAGGAAGTTCCGAGTGGATTTTCATTCCCTTCCCCATCTATACACCGGAAACCGGTGCCGCCATGACCCTCTGCGCCATTGGAACCTTCCGAGGGCCGCAGCAGTCTGCGGCGTCAAGTTTCCTGATCGCCCTGGCCTACTCGGAAAAGGAACAGCTCAGCCTTGAGTTCAATCCAAGTATTTCCTTTGGCAGCACAGTGCGCACCAGTGCGAGGGTAGCCTTTGAAGACTGGCCCGATGAATTCTTCGGCCTTGGCAACGACACCCGTCGCGGTGATCGCGAGCATTTCGCCTCGCGCAATACCGTGGCACGTATCGAGCTGCAGCACTCGCTGGGAAATGATTTCTGGATGGGTCCGATCATCGACTGGAAAAGGTACCGTATCCGTGATACAGAAGAGGGCGGACTACTGGAAACCCACCTGCCAGACGGCATTGACGGAGGAACCCTTGCCGGCCTGGGAATCGCGGTCAGCCACGATACCCGGGACGACACCTTCTTTCCTTTTGCAGGTCATTTCATTCAGATCAACGCGGTGCGCTACACGCAGCAGCTGGGTTCGGACTACTCCTTTGCGCGAACCACCCTGGACAGCCGCCAGTATATCGCCGTTGGGGGCCGCCACGTGCTGGCCCTGCATCAATACGCCAGCATCAACCGGGGAACCGTCCCCTTCCAGGAACTCTCCATGCTGGGCGATTCTTCCCCCGCCCTGATGCGCGGATACTATTCCGGGCGCTTTCGTGACCGGGACATGGCGGTACTTCAGGCAGAGTACCGCGTCCCTCTGCCTCCGGGGCCCTGGGCTCTGGCTTTTTTTGCCGGCACCGGCGCAGTAGGCCGCAACCTGGGGGAACTGGCATCGGAAGACCTGAAATGGTCGGGAGGCGCCGGGCTGCGCTACCGGGCCAGTCGCACGGAAGCCGTAAACCTGCGCCTCGACCTGGCGCGGGCTGAAGACAGCAGCGGCATCTATTTTAATGTTTTCGAAGCTTTCTGATAAAGGAACAGATTTCATGACGGCATTTCATACACACACCCTGGCTCCCGGACACTTTCTGCTCAGCTGTGATGGTCACGGGGAAGCCCGGTGGTTCGACCCCAGCTGGCGGCAGCAACACGCTGTTCAGCAGGGAGAAGCCCTGGGGCGCGGCAACAGTCAGATCCTGCGCATCGGCGACACCACCGTCGTCCTGCGGCACTATCTGCGGGGCGGCATTATCGCCCGGCTGAACCGCGACAAATACCTCTGGCAGGGCCTGAAGGACACCAGACCCTATCGCGAATTGACATTATTGCTGAAGCTTCGCGACATGGGACTCTCTGTGCCCAATCCGGTGGCTGGCCGGGTACTGCGCCGGGGCTTCTGGTACACCGCCGATATCATGACCGAATATATCGCCGACTCTCTGACCCTCGACCAGTGGCTCATGAGCAGGCAGATATCCATGGACCTGTGGCAGCGCATCGGCGCAACCATTGCCACATTCCACCGGGCCGGCCTGGACCACGTGGATCTGAATATCCGCAATATTCTCATCGACAGCCATAAACAGGTGTACCTGATTGACTTTGACCGATGCCAGCTGCGCGATCCCGATTCCCACTGGCAGCACGGCAACCTGGAGCGGCTGAGCCGTTCCCTGTACAAACTGGGACACTATACCCCCTGGCAATGGCAGCAGCTGATGCACGGTTATCGCCAGCCAGCTTCTCTCCACCGTACCTGAGGATTTCCCATGGAAAACAAAACGTCCCGTCGCCAGAATCCACCCTACCACCTGTTGCGCAATGCGTCTTACGCCCTGGATGGCTTGCGGGACATTCTGCGCACCGAGTCATCGTTCCGGATTGAAGTGGTGCTCTTTGTCATTTTTCAGGCAATCGCCATATTCCTGCCCGTCACCACCGTCGCCAAGGCAGTACTCAGTGTATCGCTTTTCATTCCCCTGCTGGCCGAACTGGCCAACAGCGCCATAGAAAGAGCGGTGGATCTGGTGACTCAGGAATTCCACGAAATGGCCAAACGCGCCAAGGACGCCGGCAGCGCCCTGGTGTTCATGTCCTTTGTGACGACCATCGTGATCTGGGGCTGGGTGCTGTACGTGGAGTTTCTTGCCTGATCCCTGCGACTCAGCGAGGCAAACGCTTCTTCTGCACTTAACAGTTTGCTGAAATACTTCAAAATACGCAGGCAATTGAAAAGTGCTCAGGTGCAAGGCACCCGCAGAGCGTGGCGAGAAGCGTACTCCCCGTACGTTGCAGCAGCGAACGACAGCGGGCAACACCGCAGATGAGGGTTTTTCAGCAGCCTGTTGCGCGCATTATCCCACGGGCGTTCATGTGCGGTGCAGACTCTCCCCGCCTTTTTCGTGTTTTGTGGTATCGACTCTTCCGGCTTTTAGCGGGAATTTTGAATCAGTATTCGTTTTATCTCCGAAATCCTCACAATGTCCTCATCATTTTTGCGCTTCAGATACATCCAGGTGTCGTCAGCGCCCGTCACTTCACCTGTGACGCGGTATTCGCTCCAGCTTGAGCAGTTCAGGAATATGGTGACTTTTTTGCCTTTCAGATTTTCAAACACCGTGTCCTCCTTGTGCACTGTTGCCGCTCAGCGCTTCTTTGTGTAGAGCTGTGGATACTCTGCTTTGAAACGCTTGTGAAACCAGAAGTACTCATCGGGCTTCTGGCGAATGACCTGTTCGGTGATGCTGGCCTGGGCCTGGACGCTTGCGAGAATATCGCTCTGTTCGTCATCGGTTCTGGCCGTGAGGATGGGTTCGTGGAAGGTCATGATGAAGTGCTGATGATCTTCACTGTGGACAAACACCGGCACAATGATGGCCCCGGTGCGGCGAGCCAGGCGGGCGGCGGAATCGATATGGCGGGCGCGGCGACCAAAAAAATCTACCACCACACTCTCCTTCTTGCGGGTATTCTGATCCACCACGAGGCCCAGAACCCTGCCCGCCTTCATGGCTTTCATCAGGCCCTTGATGGCGCCTTTACTCTCCAGGACTTCCACATCCCCCATGACCCGGTGGGAAAAGAGCTCCCGGGAAATGGTTTCCGATTTCACCTTTTTGCCCACCGCGGTGATGGGAGCGTAAAAAGAACCTATCATGGGACCGATCAGCTCCCAGTTCCCATAGTGTGCTGTAATGACAATGACCGGCTTTCCACTGGCCAGGGCCGTGGTGAAAATCTCCTCGTTTTTAATGGTCACTGAACGGCGAATTACCTCCATGGGCTTGCCAAAGCGCATCAGAAAATGAGCCAGATAGTGGACAAAGTTGCGGTAGGTACGCCGGGCGATCTCGTTACGCTCCCGTGGTGTCAGCTCTGAACCAAAGGCGAATTTCAGGTTCGTCAGCACAATACGGCGATGGTAACGATTCAGAAAAAAAATGGCGCTGGAGAGGGCATTGAGCAGTCGAGTCCGGAATCCCGACGGCAGGTGAGTAACCAGGAAGCCAAAGCTGCGCAGTATGGTAGAGTAAAAAACATCTTTCACAGAACTTGTCCTTGTGCGGGTGAGATGAACTTTGCATTATGCGCCCCGCAACGCGAAGGTGTCAAGACACGCCGCGCAGCTCCGGCTTTCTCCGCCACGGTTCTTGTGGTAACATGGAAAAAAATCAAACTGAAGTTTCGCACCCCCGAAGCGGCAGGTTGTCGGCGCTGATCCACATGCCATGCTGAAATGGAGGAAATAGTTCTGCACAGACTGCGTCGCTTGACATTGTCCTCACCCTGTTTATGAGTTTCTTTTGCCACTTTTTTCCCGCAAAAAGTGGCGCAAAAGCGGCCCCCAGTGCTGTCCTTATCAGCCGTCCGCTTGCCTGGAACTGGGGACCGCAAACAACCGCCTTCCCTGGCTTTTGGTTTGCGGTTGCCGCCCTCGTGGCGGCAACCCTGCGGGTCCATAGCGTTCCAGTCTGCTCGTTCTGGCTGGGCCAGCACACGGGGGAGAGGCAGAAACAGGCCGCCCCCCCCTGAGCCCGTCCGGTGAGTGCGACGCCTGGCTGGCAAGACCCGAACGGGACACTCACAGGAAGTGAGTGGTCCGGCAGCACTGCAGGGATGCAGTGTCTGCCGGATCTCCAGAACAGGCAAGCAAACGATCCGGAAAAACGGGCGTCGGGGGCGCGTTTTTGTGTCCTTTTTGCGCGGTCAAAAAGGACAATATCCGGAAACAAAAAGTGGAATACAAGATAAGTCAAGCATTCAAAATCAATACAGTTTCAGCGCGATAAATTTCAGAATAATAACACCTTAACCTAAGACAACAAGGTGCGAAAGTTGAGATCAAAGGAGCGGCGATGGGAGCACAAACGGGACTGATACTCTATCTGGTTTTTGTGGTGGGCTGGATGCTCTTTGGTTTTTATCGCCTGGCCTACCGTCGTGAATTCAAGCGCTTTGTCACCTGGGCCATGATCATCTGCGCCTGCCTGCTGTGGTTTCACTACTACCCCGTGGTGGGCGATCTGCTGCAGGAGAAGTACCGCGCCAGGCTCATGACACCCCTGACAATACTCTTTCTCTTCCTCTTTACCACCAGCGGCCCCTTTATGACGGCTCGATGGAAGCGCAGAAAATAGCCTTTTACCAGGCGGCTTGAGTTTTTTCGTAACCACTCACGGCCACCCAGCGCTTTTTCAGCAGGAGCGCCAGGGTTCCGAAAGCGAGCCAGGATGGCGAGCGGCAGAGACGTAGGTCCTCGGACGAAAGGGAGCGTCTCTGGGAGGAAGGCTGGCGCGAGTGACGTTACACCGTGAAGAGTTCCTTTTTTCAATTGCCTGCGTATTGTGAGGTATTTCAGCAGCCCCTCACAGTATTTCCCAGTATACCTCAAACTCGCACTCGTGCTCCCAGGCAGCCAGCTGACGCCAGATATTTTCCACCAGACCGCGGGCAGACTCTTCAGAGCGCACCGCCGCGACCGCTTCCAGCACGCCTTCAGCCGCGTATTCACCTGAAGCATCCAGAACCGACAGGTTCATGCGCTGCAGCTTCTGCTGCAGGGAGCGCAGAACGCGACGCCTCCCCTTCAGCCCGGCCGGCTCGTCTATGAAAATCTGGATCTGCAGAGCCACAACAACCATCAGCACACCTCCGATCGCGCCCCAGGCGACAAGTTCGCAACCTCAACTCCCTCCTGACAAAGACATGGAAAGTTTCGCGGTTAATTGTCAATGCAAAAATAGCGCGCATTGCAAATTCATGTAAAATAACGCTATAATTGCTTGCTTTGAACTACAGGAAACCATGTCAATTTGACATTTTCATCCCGCCTGTGTATGATTGCCGACAAAAAGCATTTTGAAAGGTTTACCATGAGACAGACAGGAGACACTGATCCGTCTACCATTACCCTCACCACGCCAACCCTTGCGGATGGGGCAGAGGTCTATCGGCTTATCAGCCAGTGCCCTCCCCTCGACGTCAATTCTCAGTACTGTTACCACATTATCTGCGAACATTTCAGCCAAACCAGTGTCATTGCCAGAATAGATGGAGATGCCGCAGGGTTTATCAGCGGGTACACCCTGCCCGAGCATCCGGATATCCTCTTCATCTGGCAGGTGGCCGTTTCCGCAAAGGCCCGCGGCAGGCAGCTGGCAACCCGAATGCTCGAACATATCATCTGCCGCAAGCGCGCCACAGCCGTGCGTTTCCTGCACACGACCATCAGCCCTTCCAATATCCCCTCACAGAAACTCTTCAGCGCCATTGCCCGCACGTTCAAGGCACCTATGCGTGAACGCGAGTTTCTTGCTGGCGAGGTGTTCGCCGAAGGTCATGAAGCCGAAGTCCTCTATGAAATCGGTCCACTGCAATACTCACAATAACACAGACAAAGGTAGGTATTCCCATGCGTATATTTGAACAGATGGAATCACAGGTCCGCGGCTACATCCGCTCGTTTCCGGCAATTTTTGAAAAGGCCAAAGGCTCTTACCTCTATGACGAACAGGGCAACGAGTACATTGACTTTTTCGCCGGGGCGGGCACCCTGAACTATGGACACAACAACGACCGCGTCAGCAGCGCCCTGATCGACTACATTCAGAAAGATGGCGTGGTTCACGGCCTTGACATGGCCACTTCCGCAAAAAAACGTTTCCTGCAGAAGCTTCAGGACACGGTTTTCTCTCCACGAAATCTGGAGTACAAGGTACAGTTTACCGGCCCCACGGGCACCAACTCGGTGGAATCGGCCCTGAAGCTGGCCCGCATGATCAAGAATCGCTCCAATATCGTGGCATTCACCAACGGCTTCCACGGCCTGAGCATGGGCTCCCTGGCCGTAACCGGCAACAATTTCTACCGGGACGAGGCCCATATCAGCCGCAGCAATGTGAGCTTTATGCCCTATGACGGCTACTTCGGCCCCGATGTCAACACCCTTGACTACTTCCGCAAATTCCTGGCCGATGGCAGCAGTGGCCTGGATCTGCCCGCAGCAGTGATTGTAGAGACCATTCAGGCCGAAGGTGGCATCAATGTGGCCAGCGATGAATGGCTGCAGGGGCTTGAGCAGATCTGCCGTGAATTCGACATCCTGCTGATCATCGATGAGATCCAGGTGGGCAATGGCCGCAGCGGCGAGTTCTTCAGCTTCGAACGCGCCGGCATCACCCCCGACATGGTCACCCTTTCCAAGTCCATTGGTGGCGGATTGCCTCTGGCACTGCTGCTCATGCGCCCGGAGCTGGATCAGTGGAAGCCCGGCGAGCACACCGGCACCTTCCGCGGCAACAACCTGGCCTTCGTGGCTTCAGTAGAAACTCTGGCCTACTGGGACAGCAACGACCTCAGCGATGCCATTCACTATAAATCTGCGATCCTCAAAGAAGAGCTGCAGGCCATTGCCGCCAAATACCCTGACCTGAACTGCAATGTTCGGGGCCGTGGGCTCATTTTCGGTCTGGAAATCCCCGAGCTGGGCTTCGCCAAGGAAGTGTCACGCATCGCCTTTGAAAAAGGCCTTGTCATAGAACTTTCCGGCGCGGATGACCAGGTGGTCAAGTTCCTGCCTCCACTCACCATCGACGAGGAAACGCTGCGCAAAGGTATTGCCATCATTGATGCAACCATCGGCGAAATCATTTCCACCAAGCAGGATCGCCTGCGGGAGGAATTCTGATGCTGGTACGTGCGCTGAGTGAAATTCAGGGAACCGAGCGGGAAGTGCGTGCGGAGAACGGCAACTGGGTCAGTCAGCGTCTGCTGCTCAAGGATGACAGGATGGGTTTCTCCTTCCATATCACCACCATCTTTGCCGGTCAGGACAACTTCTTCCAGTATAAGAATCATCTGGAGTCGGTATATTGTATGGCCGGTGAAGGGGAGATTGAAGATCTGGCAACCGGAGTTGTCTATCCCATCAAACCAGGCACGGTGTATGCCCTTGATCAGCATGACAAGCACCGTCTGCGCGCTTTCAAGGATATGACCATGGCCTGTGTCTTCAACCCGCCGGTTTCCGGACGGGAAGTCCATGGCCCAGATGGCTCCTACCCGGCCGATACCGACTGATTCCCTTTGTATTACTTGTCCGCGCGGAGCAGCTGAAAAGCTGCTCCGCTTTGCGCATATCCCCTCACCCTGCTAGCACAACGCTCTTAGCGCCGGAAAAGGTTTGCAGTCGACGCTGAAGATGGTATATTTCACCATTGAATCACATATTGAAGCAACGGGTAGCACTCCATGAAATACCATCCGCTCAAGCTTCTTCAGGAAATGACCATACTCTTCGCCGAGGACGACCCCATCATGCAGGACTCCATCGCCCGCATCCTCAGCACCCATTTCCGCCACGTGCTTGTTGCCGAGGACGGCGCTCAGGCCATGGAGCTTTTTAACCAGCAGCGCCCGCACATCATTCTCCTGGATATCGCCATGCCACGCGCCAGCGGCATGGAAGTGGCCACCGCCATCCGCCAGCAGGATCCCGATATACCCATTATTATCCTGACTGCTCACAACGAATCCGAACACCTGTTTGCCGCCATTCGCCTGCGGCTGATGGAGTATCTGGTCAAGCCGGTCAGCCTGGATAAACTGCGCAGTACATTCCTGCACTGTGTAACAGAACTCCAGCAACGGGGCAGAATCGCGGTTCAGCTCCAGAGTGGTGCCACCTATAACGTCAACACGCAAAGCGTGGAATGGGATGGCAAAGAGATTTCCCTGACCCGCAATGAGAAGAGTTTCCTGGACTTCATGCTGCGCCACCGCAACCAGGTGGTTGACGCCGACCGGATCTGCTTTCATATTGACCCGAACCACGATATGACCAACAGTGGCCTGCGCAATCTGGTGTATCGTCTCAGATCTAAAATTGGCAACAAATCCATTGTAAGAGCTTGTCCATAAATAATTATTGACCATTATGATAGTTTGCTATAGAATGATTCAGTGAGAGATCATTCATGGCGGTGATTTATGTCTAAAGTGCAATCATGGGAAGTCTCAGATGCTTTCTGGCAAAGAGTTGAGCCTTTGCTGCCAATCCAGCAAAGAGATCCTGACAAGACCTACAAACGCAAGCCTGGTGGCGGACGGAAGCGACTTGACCCCAGAATGGCGTTTTCCGGCATTGTCTATGTGCTGCGCACCGGTTGCCAGTGGAAAGCCATACCCAAGGAGCAGTTTGGTTGCGCCAGTGCCGTGCACAAGTACTTCATTGAGTGGAGTAAGGCCGGTGTATTCGAAGCTATTTGGCGTCAAGGGCTGGCTGAGTATGACGAGATGGAGGGAATTGCCTGGGAGTGGCAAAGCATAGATGGCGGAATGTACAAAGCACCAATGGCTCTTGAAACCGTAGGGAAGAACCCGACGGATCGGGGAAAAAAACGGGAGCAAGCGTCATGTCCTGGTGGACGGTCGTGGCGTCCCGTTGTCCATCGTCGTAACCGGAGCGAACCGGCATGATGTGAGCCAGCTTGAAGCTGTTCTTGATGGCGTAGTCTTCGAGAAGCCTGCAGAGCAGGAGCAGCATCTTTGCGCAGATTGTGGCTACAAGGGAAAGCAGGCGCTCAGCAGCATTCTTCAGCGCGGATACATACCCCATGTAAAGCAGCGAAAAGAAGAGATCGAGGACAAGAAGCGTGACCCATCAAAGAAGGCGAGGCGCTGGATAGTGGAAGCATCTATTTCCTGGTTCAACCGTTTCAGGAAGATTCATGTGCGCTTTGAGAAGCTTGAGGTCACTCACTACGGGTTGACGTGTCTTGCGGCAGCCATAATCACATACAGGAAAATCGGCGTAATTTATGGATAAGTTCTAAGTCATAAAGATTCCGGCTACATGGTGCCCTGATGCGCTCCGCGGGCACGGCATTCGCGCGCACTCTGCTGTTGCTGATTCTTGTACTTGCGCATACTCCCGCCTTCGCGGCTTCGCAACTCCCCTTTGACGTGACCCATCTGCACAATACGCACTCCCTGGTCGAAAGGATGGAGTTCCTGTACGACCCCCTTGCCGAGCACAACTACCGTGACATCATGGCAAGCGACACCTGGCAGGCTCTGCCCGCCAGCTATTTGGGCTACTCTTCTCGGCCGGTGTGGACTCGCGTTACCATAAGCAATTCTGCTCCCAGGAACAGAGCGGTGATTCTCTGGAACACCCGTCCACTGGTGCAGCATGTCGATGTCTATATCGTCGACGAAGACACCCTTCTCGAGCATCACAGGCTGGGATACATGAATCAAGCCGAACCGTCCAATACTTCGCCCTTTAACAGCTTCCTGCTGAAGCTCACTCCCGATCAGACGGTTACGATTTACACCCGCACCCAGACGGCTGCAGAAGTTGACGTGGAGTGGCTTGTCAGCACGGTTACTGACTTCTCCCGCGAAGCTATCAAGCGATACCTCTTCTGGGGAGTTTACCTGGGCCTGCTGTTCGCGTTTATTCTCTACAGCGCCATCAGCAGCTTTGACCTGCGTCAGCCGAAATTCCTGGCCCACTTCAGCTTCTGTGTGGTTTCGCTCTTTTTTGTGCTGGCGTACAGTGGAATCACCCGCTTCGCTGACTTTGGCATCCCCAATACATACTGGTTCTACAGCATGTGGGTGCTCGGCTATGGTGGGTATATCGCCGTCATTCTCTTTGTCATGTATTTTTTCCGAACCAGCAGCACCATGCCCGGAATGCATGTGTGGCTCCAGGTACTGCTCATGGCCACCAGTCTGCTGGTTCTGCTCTGGCTTGCCGCGCCATCGCTGCCCAGCATATACGCACTGACACCGCAAATGGCCAGCTTCAACCTGTTGCTCTATCTCACTTTTTTTGCTGTCGCGTGGCACGCCGTAAAGAGACGCCAGAGCGGGGCCCTTATCTTTCTCAGCGGCCAGGGGCTGGTTCTTCTGCTTTCTGCTGTGCTTTTTTTCGTGGGAGAATCCGGCATCATCGAACACCTGAACTATGTCACCCTCGCCATTCCCCTGAACATTTTCCTCCACATCACTTCCATCTCGCTGGCCATCGGAAAAGACGGTCGCGACGGACGCTACGAGCTGGAATCCCAGAAGCAGAGCATGCTGAATCAGTCCCGCTTTGCGGTCATCGGTCGCTCCCTGGGCATGATCGCCCACCAGTGGCGCACCCCCCTCGCCCGTCTTGGTGCTTTGCTCAGCGAGCTGCAGACCTACCTTGAACCTGCCCGAACGGCAGATGATCACACGCAGCGCATCAGGGAAGTCATTATACCCCGCATGCGTGAAAGCGTTGCCTTTATGGGCAGTACGGTTGATGATTTCAGGAACTTCTACAGCTCCGGCAGCACCAGGGAGGAGTTTTTTCCAGATCGCACCATCAAACAGGTTCTGCTCATGCTTAAAGAGATCCCCCTGTTTCAACGCACAAGCGTACACTGCCACGCCCCGGACGAAGCGCTCTGCATGCTCGGATATCCCGGTGCCTTTGCCCACGTGCTGATGATCCTGCTGGAAAACGCACTGGACACCTTCAGCGAACGCAACACCGCCGATCCAAGTCTCCATATTTCCTGGCAGCAGCGCGAAAACACGCTGATTCTCCAGGTGGAGGATAATGGCGGGGGCATCTGCATCCATCCTGTGGAAAAAATCTTTTCATCGTTCATCAGCAGTAAGGTTCACAAGGGAATGGGGATGGGGCTGAGCATTGCCAGGATGCTGGTGGAAGAGCGTATGGGAGGAACTATTCAGGCAGGCAACACTGGCCGCGGAGCGCTTTTCACGGTGACACTGCCCCTGCGCGGAAGTGCGCCATTGAACGACAGCAAACATGTCGAATAGGTCTTCCGCAGCTTCACGCCTCGCCTATTTCGTGCCGATATAGGTGTCTATGTTGATTC
Source organism: Desulfurispirillum indicum S5 (assembly GCF_000177635.2). NCBI lineage: Bacteria > Pseudomonadati > Chrysiogenota > Chrysiogenia > Chrysiogenales > Chrysiogenaceae > Desulfurispirillum > Desulfurispirillum indicum. The sequence continues at coordinate 1,098,561 of NC_014836.1, read as the reverse complement.
CCCATTTTTTAGGGTCTTCCGAGCCAACCACCATCTCGCACACATCCTCGCAGGAGAGGTCGAGGATCTCCGGGCGCATATACCGGCGTTCCTTGGTGCAGAATATCGCACGCACCACCGGATGCAGCAGGTCACGCCGGCCATCTTTCTCACTGGCCGACTCCATCACCACCGCAAGCTTGCCGCTTTTCAGGCGAACCAGGGTTCCCGGCGGATAGATGCCCACACATTGGATAAAGCGCTGCACCATGCTGGGGCAGAAGTGTTGCTCACTCCACTCCAGCAGGCGCCGCAGCACCACCGTGGGATGCTGTCCCTTGTGGTAGCAGCGATCCGAGGTAATGGCATCGTACACATCGGCCACTGCCGCCATCTGGGCGTAGGGACTGATCTGATCGCCCTTGAGCCCCTTGGGATACCCAGAGCCATCCCAGCGCTCATGGTGCTGGGCGGCCACTTCAACACAGATGGGAGAAATTTCCGGCGTACCGCTGAGGATCTCGCCGCTGTAGGTGGCATGCTGCTTCATGATGGCAAACTCTTCGTCGGTAAGCTTGCCGGGTTTATTGAGAATCTCATTGGGCACCTTCACCTTGCCGATATCATGGAGCAGCGCCCCCTGACCAATGTGGTGAATGGTATCGATATCATAGCCCTGGCTTTTGGCAAAAATCATCATCAGCACACTGACGCTGACCGAATGCTGAAAGGTGTACTGATCCTGATTGCGAATACGCCCCAGGCTGAGCAGGGCGTTCTGGTTGCGGAAGATGGAGTCGGTCATGCGCTCGACTATGGGAGCGGAAGTCTCGGTTTTAATGCTCCGCCCCATGCGGATATCATTCATCATGTTGGTGATCGTCTGGGAAGCCTCGTGGTGGGTACGCCGCGCCATGCGAATCTCTTCGCCCAAAGGCACCGGCTGGGGTGGCAAGACCACCTTCAGGTCACTCTTCTGGCCCTCATTCTTCTCTACCTCCTGCTGCGATGCGACATCGGCCTCTGCTTCCGCAGGCGGTGGAGCCTGCTTGTCCGCTTCATCAATGACCACCTCAACCTTCTTGCGCGGAACATCCCGCCCCTTGCTGGTATCAATCCAGAGTTCCTCAATGCCCAGTGCGCGGATTTTGGAGATGGTCATGGTATTGCGAACCAGAAAGCGCGTGGAAGCAAAAGGATGATCAAGCCATCCACAGTTCAGATCGGCTATAAACATGCCGGGAATAAGATCATCCAGGGAAATCTTCTTCTTCACCACTACCTCCCGCTACACCGAAACCGTCAGCATAAGCCGGTTGATCTGTGATCGCGCTAAACGTGTAAGTTGATGATCCTGCAGAATCAGCGCGCACTCCGGGTGCTCGGCGCCCGCGTCGGAACACCACAGCTTCAACCCCTCCATAACCCGGAAATACTGTCCGTACGCATCCCGCGAAACCTTGTCACCCATGGCAAGGGATCCGGCATGATAACAACCCTGAGCTTCAATAAAGGCGCTCTTCGGGAGAATATCCATAAGCGTCGTAAAGTAGCTGAGCAACAGCTGGAGTTTTCTGTCAAAAAAGAAATTCAGGTGATACACCAGGGCTGGCAGGTGCAGAAAGATACTCTCCCTTTGGGCCTCGGCGCGGATAAGATGAGATGCAAGATATTTTGAGCTGCTGCTGTCAACAGCAATCGTCTGTTTAATGGTCTGTACAGTAGACGAATAGTCATTGACCAGCGACGAAAGGGCACGCAGTGCCTCACAGTTTCCCTGGGTGAGCAGCATGTCGGTATATTCACTCAGAATCATGGTCTCGTCGACAATGTAATCATCATGGATGACAATCGCCCCCAGCAAGGCCACCAGGAACATGTTGATTCCAAACCGGTGACGATGGCTCTGCTGCCATCGCCCTTCGTACCACTCCAGCAGATCCCAGGCCCCGGATGTGCTGATGTACATCTCCTGCAGACGCTGGATCGGGTCACCGGACTGCGCCTGACGCACCACACCCCGCACCACCCGCGCCTGCCCCTTGCGCACCATACGGCGCACATCGGGCGCCATGGATGGAATATCCACCATGGGAACCGTATTTCCCGTAACGCCCGTTGGCATCTTACGGTTCGGACTCAGTGTGCAGGCAAGGGCGGTATAGACCCCAGTCGTGTTGCGTTTCATTCAGACACATAACTCCGCAGAAATTTCTACTGCAGGAAATGGTATCAAATGAAAATCTCACGAAAGTCTCAGGAGAAAAAAAACTGTAAATTCTCTCTTTCAGGTATAGCTGGTAACAGAAGTTTCGCACCCCCGAAACAGCTGGGTGTCGGGATCGACCCTGATGCCATGCTGGAATGGCGGAAATAGTTCTGCACAGACTGTGTCGCTTGGCATTGCCCTCACCCTGTTTATGAGTTTCTTTTGCCACTTTTTACCCGCAAAAAGTGGCGCAAAAGCGGCCCCCAGTGCTGTCCTTATCAGCCGTCCTCTTGCCTGGAACTGGGGACCGCAAACAACCGCCCTCCATGGCTTTGGGTTTGCGGTTGCCGCCGTCGTGGCGGCAACCCTGCGGGTCCATAGCGTTCCAGCCGGCGCGTCCTGGCTGGGCCAGCACACGGGGGAAAGGCAGAAGCAGGCCGTTCCCCCCTGAGCCCGTCCGGTGAGTGCGACGCCTGGCTGGCAAGACCCGAACGGGACACTCACAGGATGTGAGTGGTCCGGCAGCACTGCAGGGATGCAGGGGTCAGGCAACGCAAAGAGGCCCAGGTGCAAGGCGCGGGTAAAGCGAGAAGCGAGGCGTACTCCCTGTACGTCGCAGTGACGAGCGATGCCCGGCAACGCAGCAGATGGGCCTCTTTGAGCAGCCTGCTGCCGGATCTCCTGAACAGGCGAGCCAACGATCCGGAGAAACGGGCGTTCGGGGGGCGCGTTTTTGTGTCCTTTTTGCGCGGTCAAAAAGGACAATATCCGGAGACGAAAAGTGAAATACCAGATAAGTCAAGCATTCAAAATCAATATTGAGCGGTAACATTTTACGATGGAAAACTCGGGTTTCAGCCAGCCGTCAGGCGCGCAGCCATAACCCCACCCATGCGCTCAATCATGCCCCTGAACAGCCCAGGGAATTCCGGCACCACCGACAGCCGCACTGCTTCCATTTCCAACAGGACAGCTGACCACTGCTGCAATCGGGGACAATTTTCCAGCAAACCCATCCCCGTAAACTCCCGGAGCAGTTCCAGACGCAGACACAGGGGCGCCATTACAGCGTCAATCAGATTGAACTCCTCCCCGTTGAAAAACGTCCCACCACGGTAAACAGCCTCCAGACGGGCCAGATCACCCAGTATGGCAACGCGGTGCTGCTCGAAAACCGACTCTTCCGACGCCGTGTAAAGGCCGTGAATACGCCGCTGAATCTCTCCCATAAATTCCATCCAGGCCCGATTCTGCGCCTTGATCAGCGGATCAGCCGGGTGCAGCGAAGGCGGTGTCACCTCGTCCAGATATTCCACAATCACCGCCGATTCAAACAGCACCTCGTCCCCAACCTTGAGAACCGGCGTCCTGCCAGTAGGCGAAAGCTTCAGGAACCACTCAGGCTTGTTCTGCAGGTCGATGTAGGTGACATCGAAGTCGATGTTCTTGTGCCTCAGGACAATAACCGCCCGCTGGACAAAGGGACAGAGTTTGAAGCTGATCAGTTCGAGTTTTTGCATCATCGCCTCCTTAAATACTGTGTGTCGGTGCGTTTGTTATGAAAGTGGCCTATTCTCCGTTTGCTTGCTACTGCCAGGAAGCACGCTCTGGCTGGGCCAGCCCAAGGGGGAACAGCAGAGAGTCCCCCCTGAGCCCGTCCGGTGAGTGCGAAGCCTGGCTGGCAAGACCCGAACGGGACACTCACAGGAAGTGAGTGGTCCGGCAGAGCAGGCGAGCAAAGGAGCCGGATAAACGGGCGTCGAAGGGCGCGTTTTTGCGTCCTTTTTGCGCGGTCAAAAAGGACAAACTGAAGTTTCGCATCCCCGAAACGACAGGTTGTCAGCGCTGACCCTGATGTCACGCTGCAATGGCCGAAATGGTTCTACACAGACTGCGTTACCTGACATTATCCTCACAATATATATACGAGTTTCTTTTGCCACTTTTTACCCGCAAAAAGTGGCTGGGAAGCGGCCCCCAGTGCTGTCCTTTTCAGCCGTCCGCTTGCCTGGAACTGGGGACCGCAAACAACCGCCTTCCATGGCTTTTGGTTTGCGGTTGCCGCCCTCGTGGCGGCAACCCTGCGGGTCCATAGCGTTCCAGTCGGCGCGTCCTGGCTGGGCCAGCACACGGGGGAAAGGCAGAAGCAGGCCGTTCCCCCCTGAGCCCGTCCGGTGAGTGCGAAGCCTGGCTGGCAAGACCCGAACGGGACACTCACAGGATGTGAGTGGTCCGGCAGCACTGCAAAGAGGCAGGGGTCAGGCAACGCAAAGAGACCCAGGTGCAAGGCGCGGGCAAAGCAGGAGGGAGGCGTACTCCCTGTACGTCGCAGCGACGAGCGATGCCCGGCAACGCAGCAGATGGGCCTCTTTGAGCAGCCTGCTGCCGGATCTCCAGAACAGGCGAGCAGGCGATCCGGATAAACGGGCGTTCGGGGGGCGCGTTTTTGCGTCCTTTTTGCGCGGTCAAAAAGGACAAAGTCAGAATCTACCGTAATTCCCCTTCTTCACCGCCAGCAGCGCCAGCGTATACGCCAGCAGCACAAAACCCGAGGCCAGCAGGGCCACAGGAAGAATACTGATATCACTCATACCCAAAAAGGCATAACGTATGCCGTTAATCAGGTAAAGCAGCGGATTGAACAGAGACACAACCTGCCAGAAGGCGGGCATGATGCTGAGGGGGAAAAAGACGCCTCCCAGGTAGATCAGGGGCAGCAGCACAAAGGTGCTGACCGCGCTGACCTGATCAAAGCTGCGGGAATAGATGGCCACACAGAGCCCCAGGCAGCCAAAGGTGACGCCACTGCAGGCGGCAAAAAAGAGCAGCCACAGCGGACTGTGTATGGCCAGCAAGCTGCCGTACTGCGTATAGTGAAAAATCTGCCCCACCATCGCCACCCCAAGGCCAATCACCACGCCCCGCAGCGTCGCGGCGCAGGCGTAGGCCCACACGATCTGCAGGGGAGTCAGTGGCACCACCCGCAGGTCCTGAAAGTCGCCGTGGAATTTGGACGTGATAATTGAGCTGGCCGCATTCTGAAAAGCGTTGTTCAAAAGGCCCATGGCAACCAGGCCGGGAATGATGAACTGCAGGTAGCTGACCCCCGGTGCAATATCGATACGCTTTGCCAGGTTGACACCGAAAATCAGCAGATACAAGGAGGAACTGATCAGGGGGCTGAGGATGGTTTGCCCCGCCACCCGGAAAAAGCGTTCGATTTCCTTGGAGAGCAGGGTGCGAAATCCGGTGAATGCGGAAGGAAGTTCCGTGCGGATAATGGCTTTACGTGATGCAGACGGATTCATGCTTCCTCCTCGTTTTTCAGAAATGACTGTTCCTGGATTAAGGCCACAAAGGCGTCCTCCAGGGTTCCTTCTTCCACCGAAATATCTTCAATGCTGGCCAGGGGAATATCCAGCTCCTGAATAAGCTTGCCCACGGTGGTGCCATAGGCCGTGGATATCTGCAGACAGTGATCTGCCAGCACAAGAGTCGGGTCAAAGCGCGACATATCCGTATCCGCCGTCAGTTTTATGGAGACAATGCGCCTGGTCAGGCGATGAATCAGACTGATGGTATCATCCAGGGCAATCAGCCGCCCCAGGTGGAGTACGCCGATGCGGTTGCAAAGCTCTTCCGCCTCCTGGATGTAGTGGGTGGTCAGCAGGACGGTGGTGCCCATATCCCGGTTCAACTCCCGCACAAACTGCCACAGGTCATTGCGCAGCTCCACATCCACCCCCGCCGTAGGCTCGTCCAGCAGCAGCAGCGGTGGACGGTGCACCAGGGACTTGGCAATGAGCAGGCGGCGCTTCATGCCGCCGGAAAGCTGGCGCACCAGTTTTCTGCGATGCTCGTGCAGCCCCAGCTTGCGCAGCAGGTAGTCGATATGCTCGCGATTATCGGTCAGGCCGAAGTAGCCCGAGTGGAACTCCAGCACCCGTTCAATGCTGAAAAACCCGTGGGAGACCAGCTCCTGGGGCACAACCCCCACATTGAGGCGCGCCAGCAGGCTCTGCTCGGCGATATCGTACCCCATAATGGAAGCCGAGCCGGAGCTGGGGTCGATCAGCCCGGTCAACATGGAAATCAGCGTCGTCTTGCCCGCGCCATTGGGGCCAAGGAGCCCGAAAATCTCCCCCGGTTCCAGACACAGGTCAAGGGGATGCAGGGCCGGGGGAGCCTTGTCATAGGATTTGGAAAGGGATTTGGTTTGCAGGGGAATGGTCGTCATGAATTATCCTTTGTCAACTCGCATATTACCGACCAGTATAGCGCATCAGCGCCGGGACGGCTACCAGCAACTCTTTCAGGAAATCATCACGCAGAATCCGGGAAAAACTCCACAGACTCTTCACATAGCAAACCCCGCACTCCAAGGGAGTGCGGGGCCTGAACGAAACTTCACCCTTGACAACGGCCATTACAGTACTTCAGGGGAGATATCCTCGGATTCCATTATGGAGCCCTCCGTCATCATGAGGTTATTTTCCACGGAGATCTCTTCCGGGTTCATTTCAGCGAACATCCCCTCTGACGCATACGCCCTGAATGTTTCCATTACAATAGTTTTATCCTCATCCTCTTTAGCCCATTCCAAATCGAGGGAGTCCTCAGTCTCCTCCTCTTCATCCTCCGGTTCTTCACGGAGCACCCACTCCTCATAATACAGGCGCTTGGCCTCCTCGCTGAGGGTTACAGCATCGGTTCGCACAGCTCCACCTGTTTGGGTTGGCTCATGATTCGTCTGGGCCTGTTCGGTATGCACCGCCGCATTTTTCTGCACCTGTGAGTAGGGGTTGACTCCCTGGGTAATGGATGTACTGAACATGGTAAGCTTCCTCCTTTTCAGTTCTTTCAATTAATATTACTGCGCCCTCGCACCCCGAAAAAGAAGTGCGAGGGCAGAAACATCAGTTGCCGGCCCGGGCAAAGAGCATTTCCCGCCGATTTGCTCGGCCAGTTATTTCCAGATAGGATTCAGGCAGACTGAAGTTGAACTCGTGAATCACCCGATACAGATCTGCGCCGGAAACTCCGTTACGCACAGCTTCTTCATAGACCTTAATGCGCTGTTCTCGTACCAGTGCAGCTTCACGATTAAAGGCATCCTCGTATTCCTGCCAACTGCCATCGCTGAAGGTGACAGGGGTGCCATCGGGATAGAGCATGGAGCCATCCATGAGGACTCCGCCGGGTACTTGGACAGCATCCGGGTTCATTCTGAGCAGTGGTCTATCCATTTGATAAGCGCTGAAACGTGCCATTTCTTCAGCATACTCAGGATCATTGACGAGGTTTTCCCAGAGATGTATGGGTGGAATTCTGGGGTTGTCCTGCTCTACTTGCTCCGCCTTCTCGCCAGGCACCAACTCTCCATACATCCGTCTGGCTTCCTCGCTGAGGACTACAGCGTCGGTCTGCGCGGCGACTCTCGTTTGAGCTGTTCCGTGGTACGCTTGAGATTGATCCGCGCGCACCGTCGTATTCTTCTGCACCTGTGAGTAGGGGTTGACTCCCTGGGTGATGGATGTACTGAACACGGTGGCATTCCTCCTTTTCAGTTCTCCCAGTTCAAATTACAGTGCCCCCGCACCCCGAAGAAGAGGTGCGGGGGCAGAAACATCAGTTGCCAGCCTGTGCAAAGGCCGTTTCCCTCTGATTTGCCTCGTTATTTTTTTCAAGATAGGATTCTGCCTCACTGGAGTGAATCATCTGGTAAATTTCGTCACTCGTAGAAGCGCCTTCAGCCCGCGCGAACAATATTTCCCGCTGAAAAACGCGACCGGTTTTTTCCAGATAGGATTCAGGCAGACTGAAGTTGAACTCGTGAATCACCCGATACAGATCTGCGCCGGAAACTCCATTGCGCCTGGCCTCTTCGTAAGCTTCAATACGCTGCTGCCGCACTATGGCAGACTCGCGGTAAAACGCATCGGCATATTCCTGGTAGCTGCCATCACTAAAGTCAATTGGAGTACCATCAGGATACAACAAAACACCATACGCAGGAATACCACCTGAGGGAATGCCATCCACTCCAAAATCAATATCAGAATTAATCTTCCACATTAGTGCATCTACTTCATAAGCAATGAAGTGTGCCATCTCCTCAGCATATATCGGGTCGTTGACGAGGTTCTCCCAGCCAAGTATAGGTGGGATCCTGGGGCTGTCCTGCTCGCCAGGCACTAATTCTCCATACAGCTGCTTGGCTTCCTCGCTGAGGTCCACAGTATCTGCCTGTGTGGCGACTCTCGTTTGAGCTGTTCCGTGGTACGCTTGAGATTGATCCGCGCGCACCGTCGTATTCTTCTGCACCTGTGAGTAGGGGTTGACTCCCTGGGTGATGGATGTACTGAACACGGCTATTCTCCTCCTCGTCAGTTTTCCCAGTTCAAATTACTGCGCCCTCGCACCCCGAAAAAGAAGTGCGAGGGCAGAAACATCAGTTGCCGGCCCGGGCAAAGGCCGTTTCCCTCTGATTTGCCTCGTTATTTTTTTCAAGATAGGATTCTGCCTCACTGGAGTGAATCATCTGGTAAATTTCGTCACTCGTAGAAGCGCCTTCAGCCCGCGCGAACAATATTTCCCGCTGAAAAACGCGACCGGATTTTTCCAGATAGGATTCAGGCAGACTGAAGTTGAACTCGTGAATCACCCGATACAGATCTGCCCCGGAAACCCCATTGCGTTTTGCCTCTTCGTAAAGATCAATGCGCTGTTGATTCACGATTGCAGATTCACGGTAAAAGGCATCCCGGTATTCCTCGTAACTGCCATCGCTGAAGGTGACAGGGGTGCCATCGAGGTAAAGAAAGAGATCATCCAAGAGCACTCGTTCACCCATCTTCGCTGCATCCGGGTTAATCCTGAGCATCAAGCCATCGGGAATATAGGCAGCATTCCTGGCCATTTCCTCAGCGTAATCAGGATCATTGACGAGGTTTTCCCAGAGATGTATGGGTGGAATTCTGGGGTCGTCCTGCTCGCCTTGCTCCGCCTTCTCGCCTGGTACCAATTCTCCATACAGCTGCCTGGCTTCCTCGCTGAGGACTACAGCGTCGGTCTGCGCGGCGACTCTCGTTTGAGCTGTTCTATGGTACGCTTGAGATTGATCCGCACGCACCGTCGTATTCTTCTGCACCTGTGAGTAGGGGTTGACTCCCTGGGTGATGGATGTACTGAACACGGCTATTCTCCTCCTCGTCAGTTTTCCCAGTTCACGATAATGGAGTTCTGCTGGCCATATACGTAGGGGTAAATAGCACTACCATTGCCGGGGATGCCAAAAACAAACTGGTAGTTATGGGTGGCAGAAAGTCCATGGAACACATTTGTTCCTCCAATACTCGAATGAGACACTTCATCACATGCATCCCAAGTAACGTTACACAGCCATACCTTAAGATCCGAGCGGTAGTTCAACACGTTCCAATCCCAGTAAATAGTTCTGGTTGCCGCATTGCTGGGTGTTGAGGCAGGCGCAGAAAAAACAGGGCCATAATACGGATATCCCGTAGTGTAGATAGTCGGGCCAACCGTCTGGGCTCCCCACGAACCCGTGGCCATGATGCCCACATCACCGCCAGATTCTGATGCCTGGGCAGGAAATTCCTGCAGCAGTTGGAATTCCAGCTCTTCCATGGGAATCAGCTTGCTTTCCGCAGGGATCGATGGACTTTCTGCCAGCGCCGCCAGGGGAAGCATCATCAATCCGCACAACAACAGTGCAAGTACCATTGCTCTCATTTCTCATCTCCTTTATTTTCCTGGTCACGTTCAAGAGTTGCCAGAGAACCGCACTACATAAATCTGTCCTCATGCAATATATTTACCAGGGTATTTAAGTGACACAATCATGTTACTTACCCCTACTTTCATTAGCAGATCATTGCGGAAAACTTTTCCCGCAGCGGAAGTTCTTTCTGGGGAGTGTTCTTCAGGCTGAACTGAGGTTACCCGATGGCACCGTCACGGCGTGACTTTCACCTTGGACTTTGGGCCTTGTTGTTTTATTATCAGCAGGACGCTGATAATCCTCCATCTGCGGCACTGCTCGCAGTCGCGAGTTCGGGTGGGCAGGAGACACACTTCACCTCTGGTTCCACCAGCGCCGCGCATACGTCATGCATTTGTCGCATGCGTGTATTGAGGCACTTCAGCGTGCTGTCGCATTTCGCTTTCCGAGCAGTAACACCCAGGAGCTTTCCCACATGACCACACAACAGCAACGTATTGATCTTCTGCGGCAGCGCGCCGCTTCCCATATTCTCTGTCTGGACGGTGCCACGGGCACGGCCCTGGCCAGCTTTGAGCTCACCGCCGCTGATTTTGGCGGCGCGGCCTATGACGGTTGCAACGAGTACTTGGTAATCACCCGCCCCGATGTGGTGGAGGGGGTTCACCGTCGTTATCTGGAGGCAGGGGCCGATATCATTGAAACCAATTCCTTTGGCTCCACGTCCATTGTTCTGCGGGAGTACGCCCTGGAGGATCAGGTGCACCGCCTGAACCTGGAAGCGGCGCGCATTGCCCGCACCATGGCGGATCGGTACAGCACCGCTGATAAGCCCCGCTTTGTGGCGGGCTGCATGGGGCCAACTTCCAAGTCCATCTGCATCACCGGCGGCGTCACGTTTCACGAGCTGCGGGATGCCTTCCGCCAGCAGGCCCTGGCCCTTATTGAGGGCGGGGTGGACTATCTGCTGCTGGAGACCATGCAGGATACCCTGAACCTCAAGGCGGGCCTGATTGGCGCCACGGAGGCCATGGAGCAGTTGGGTGTGGACATGCCCCTGGCAGTCAGTGTCACCATTGAGCCCATGGGCACCATGCTGGCTGGTCAGGCCATCGAGGCGCTCTATAACTCCATTGAACACTTCCCCCTGCTCTATGTGGGCCTGAACTGCGCCACTGGCCCCGACTTTATGACCGGCCATATCCGTAGCCTGGCCCAGCTGGCCACCTGTGGCGTAGCCTGTGTACCCAACGCGGGGCTGCCCGACGAAAATGGCCGCTACCAGCAAAGCCCCACCGACGTGGCCGGCAAGCTGGCCCAGTTTATGGATGAGGGCTGGCTGAACTTCGTGGGGGGCTGCTGCGGCACCACCGATGAACACATTCGCATGATCAGCGCGGAAGCCGCCAAGCGCCCCGCCCGCACGCCCCAGCCGGCAACGCCCTTTGCCCTCAGTGGCATTGAGTACCTGCCCATCGAGCCCGGCGAGCTCTATCTGGTGGGCGAGCGCACCAATGTCATCGGCAGCCGCAAATTCAAGCGCCTGATCGCCGAGGGGAACCTGGACGAAGCGGTGGAAGTGGCCCGCAAACAGATTCGCGGCGGCGCGCACATCATTGACGTCTGTCTGGCTAATCCCGACCGGGACGAACACACCGACATGCAGGCCTTTATGGCGGCCCTGATGCGCAGCATCAAGGTGCCTTTCATGATCGACTCCACCGATGCCGCCGTGGTGGAAGTGGCGCTGCAGTACAGCCAGGGCAAGGCCATCATCAACTCCATCAATCTGGAACAGGGCACCGAGCGCCTGGATGAAGTGGTGCCCCTGCTGAAAACCTACGGCGCCGCCGTGGTGGTGGGCACCATTGACGAAGACCCGGAGCACGGCATGGCCGTCACCGCCCAGCGCAAACTGGAAATCGCCCGCCGCAGCTACGACATCCTGGTGAACCGGTACGGCCTGCGCCCCGAAAATATCGTCTTCGACCCCCTGGTCTTCCCCGTGGCTACCGGCGACGAGCAGTACCGCACCTCAGCCCGCGAAACCATCGAAGGTATCGCCCTCATTCGCGAGGAGTTTCCCCACTGCGCCATCACCATCGGCCTCTCCAACGTCTCCTTTGGCTTGCCCCCCGCCGCGCGGGAAATCCTCAATGCCGTCTTCCTCAAACACTGCGTGGACGCCGGGCTGACCATGCCCATCATCAACCCCGAAATGATGGTGCGCTACGCCAGCATTGAAGCCGAAGATCTGCAGCTGGCCGAAAACCTCATCTTCGCCCGTGGTGAAGACCCCATCACCCCCTTTGCCGATAAATTCCGCGAGCGCAAGACCCAGCAGAAGGCCACCAGCGATGAAAGCCTGCCCGTAGCCCAGCGCCTGCAGAGCAATATTGTGGAAGGCTCGCGGGAAAACCTGCACCCGCGCCTGGACGAAGCCATGGCCCAGATGCCCCCCCTCGACGTCATCAACGGCCCCCTCATGGCCGGCATGGCCGAAGTGGGCCGCCTCTTCAACGACAACAAGCTCATCGTCGCTGAAGTGCTGCAGTCAGCCGAGGTGATGAAAGCCTCCGTCGACTACCTCAGCCAGTTTATGGAAGCCGACCAGGTCACTACCCGTGGCACCATGGTGCTGGCAACCGTCAAGGGCGACGTCCACGACATCGGCAAAAACCTGGTGGACATCATCATGACCAACAACGGCTACAAGGTCATCAACCTGGGTATTAAAATCCCCTCGGAACAGATCATCGAGGCCATAGAAAAGCATAAACCCGACTTCGTGGGCCTCAGTGGCCTGCTGGTGCGCTCGGCCCAGCAGATGACCACCACCGCCGCCGACATGAAAGCCGCCGGAATCGACATTCCCCTCATGGTGGGCGGTGCCGCCCTGTCGGAAAACTTCACCAGCCAGAAAATCCAGCCCCAGTACGAAGGCCTGGCCATCTATTGCCGCGACCCCATGGAATGCCTGGCCCTGGCCGGACGCCTGCTTGACGACGACCAGCGCCAGAGCGTGGTGGAAGAGCTGTGGAACAAACGACTGAAAAGGGAAGAACTCAGCCAGGAAGCCGCCAGCACCCGGCCAGCAGCCAGCACCGCCAGCCAGCGAGTGCAGCCAGTGGAGCGCGTGCCCCTGCCCCCCGACCTCAAGCGCCACGTGCACATGGAAAGCGACCTGCAGACCATCTTCGACCATATCAACCCCCACATGCTCTACGGCAAGCACCTGGGCTACAAAGGCTTCCCCGAAGCCCTCGCACGCGGCGAAGCCAAAGCCGTCCAGCTGCAGAAGCAGGTGCAGGAAATCATGGACGAAATCCAGCGCCGGGGCGACATCCAGCCCGGTGCCGTCTACCGCTACTTCCAGGCCCACCGCAGCAGCGAAAACAGCATCACCCTGCTGGACTCCCTGGAGCAGCCCCTGCGCACCATCAGCTTCCCCCGCAACCCGGGCCTGGACCTCTGCCTGGCCGACTACGTCCACCCCGAACGCGACTACCTCTGCCTCTTCATCGTCAGCACCGGCCCCAAACTGGGCCAGCTGGCCCAGCAGGAAAAAGAGAAAGGCAACTACCAGCGCAGCCACATCATGGCCTCCCTCGCCCTGGAAATGGCCGAATCCCTCGCGGAAATACTCCACATCCGCCTGCGCCACATGTGGGGCATCGGCGAACAAAGTCCCCTGCCCAAGCAGGACCTCTTTGGCGCCCGCTATCGCGGCAAACGCTACGCCCCCGGCTACAGCGCCCTGCCCGACCTGAGCGTGCAGGAAGACCTCTTCGCCCTGCTTCACCCCGACGAACTGGGCGTGAAACTCACCGAAAGCCACATGATGGACCCGGAAGCCAGCACATCGGGGTTTGTGTTCCACCATCCGCAGGCGAGGTACTTTTGACAGTTTGCTGAAAAGCACCCATCTGCGACGTTGCCCGCTGGAAACTCGTGCGGAGCAACGTACGGGGAGTACGCCTCACGCCTCACGTTGCGGGCGCCTCGCACCTGGGCACTTTGCATCAAACGGTGATAAATTAATAACGCACAGTGAGTATCAACGGAAAAGGTCATAGATGGATCTGGAATCAGTAAAGAATTTAACTCAAATCATATTCTGGTGTGGAGCTCTTATTCTTGCTTATCTTACTTATCGAAATGCAAGAAAAACGCTTCTTAGCCCAGTAAATACTGAGTATCAAAAAAGAGTTTTTGATAGCTTAACCAGTATCAGTGAACGGCTATTTTCTGAATTGAAAATAGGTAGTGATGAACATTGGATCAAGCAGCGACCTATGAAGGAAGTGCTAGATGAAATTTGCCGTGAATGGGATAGAGATAGAAGTTCGATATTGGAGCATGGGCTAGAGCTTGTGGTTTGGCCTGCAGCAAAAGACTGGTGTATTTTTAATTCCCTCGCTGACGAAGTTCGCTATGAGATTTTTCTGCCAGAGCGCTTACGCAATAAAATAATTTGCTATTTGGAATATCGAGCTGAGTCTGCAAAGTTCGCACATGACTACGCTGTTATTAAGTATATTGAAAGTATTAATGAAAATCGGTCTTATGATCAAATTAGCATTGATAACTTTATTGATATTGAAAACTACTATATTGATGGAATGGGAAAAATGAATTTGAGTTTTGAGCAAATAACTCAACGCAATCAAGAGATTTTATGTGAAATAACAAAATATGTGCGCTCATTTGACCCTACAGCGTAACATTGAAGTGTTGCCTATGACTTTTTAATGCATCTTGAGACTCAATGGAACTTCAGTCTGCTGTTATCGCAATGTGAATTAGTCTGGCATTGAAATATATTGCTGAATACGTTTTCATGGGATGGTAGCTATGCAAAAAATTAATTGCAATTTTATCGGAGATTTTAAATTAGGCGACAATATCAACTATAACTTTAGCTGTTTAAGGGTGCTTTATTCGTCGCAAGACTCAATGCGAATGAACAATGAAGATTCAAGTCTATTTTGTAAGCCAATAACTCTCATTATAGTTTCAATAATTGAAGCTCTTCTTTATGACTTGTTTTCTCGAATAACTAATAATACAAGGGAAGGGGTGAGAAATATTGCAGAGCAGGTACTTAATGATGTCCGAAGCAAGACAATTGATCAGCTTGAAACTTATATTGCTGCCGCAAGAAAACATGACTTGCTAGGGGCCACTGGGACAGACCTATACATAAAGCTTGATGAGCTCCGTAAGGTGCGAAATCGTGTCCATATTCAAAATGTAAAAAAACAACTTGAACAAGATGAAGTCGATGTTTACACCTTTGCAAGACAACATGATGCGGAGAAAATATTAGAGCTTGTACTCAAGCACGCTTCTAATAACTTCCAAAGACCAAAACACACTTGTGGTTATGTTGGCGATTTTTCTCTGCCGTGGAATCAGCACATAAATTGATATTGATGAATATATCAGGAATCTACCATACCGTTGGGAATTTAGCTGCAACTGGCGCCACATGACACTCGCCTCGATTTGAAACACCGCAGATAGAGGATTTGGAGGAAAGCATTATGCTGATAGAAAGCATTCGCATAAAAAACTTTAAAAGCTTTCGCAATGCTGAAATGAAAAAGTTGCCTCGATTTTGCGTAGTGGTGGGGGCCAATGGAAGCGGCAAGTCCACATTGTTTGATGTCTTCGGTTTTCTGAAAGACTGTCTGACCTTTAACGTCAAGCAGGCCCTGCAGGTGCGTGGTGGATTCCGTGAGGTGCTGAGCAGAGGTGTTGCGGATACGGAGTCTATTGAGCTTGAAATCAAGTTCCGTATGAGTATTGCCAATGTCGAACGCCTCGTGACCTACCTGATTGAGATAGGCCTGGAGAATAGGCAGGTAGTTGTGCGCCGTGAATTGCTGCGCTATAAACGCGGTCGTTATGGTTCGCCTTATCACTTCTTGCATTTCAATCAGGGTAAGGGTTACGCCATCACCAACGAGGAAGCCTTTGACAAGCAGGATGAAGAACTGGACCGAGAGGAGCAAAGTGTTGGCAAGGACGCTCTGGCGGTAAAGGGTCTTGGCCAGTTCGAGCGTTTCAAGGCGGCCAATGCTTTTCGCCAACTGATTGAAAACTGGCATGTGTCCGACTTTCACATCAATCTTGCCAGGGGGAGTAAGGACGCTATTGGCGAGTACGAGCATCTGTCTGTTTCGGGTGATAACCTGCAGCTCGTAGCGCGCAATATCTTTGAAAATCACCCCGACATTTTTGAAAAAATCGTTGATGCCATGAAACACAGGGTTCCCGGCGAAAGCCAGGTTAAACCCGTATTAACTGAGGATGGACGTCTGATTCTGAACTTTCAGGACAGCACCTTTAAAGATCCCTTCATCGACCGGTATGTGTCTGATGGAACCATTAAGATGTTTGCCTATCTCGTGCTCCTGTACGATCCAGAACCTCATCCACTGCTTTGCATCGAAGAGCCGGAAAACCAACTCTATCCAAAATTGCTGTGGGAACTTGCC
The DNA here is from genome assembly GCF_000177635.2 of Desulfurispirillum indicum S5. NCBI lineage: Bacteria > Pseudomonadati > Chrysiogenota > Chrysiogenia > Chrysiogenales > Chrysiogenaceae > Desulfurispirillum > Desulfurispirillum indicum. The sequence goes on along the minus strand of NC_014836.1, from coordinate 1,082,126 downwards.
GAGGAATTTCGCGCCTATACGGAGCGAGGTGGCCAGGTAATGGTATCCAGCCACTCCCCCGATTTCCTCAATGCGGTAAGACTGGAAGAAGTTTACTGGCTGGTCAAAAAAGATGGTTATACCAATATTTGTCGCGCTCAAGATAACGCGCAAATCAGGGCATTTATGGAGGAAGGTGACCAGATGGGGTATCTCTGGAAAGAAGGACTCTTCCCAGGGGTGGATCCACAATGACCGAGCTGGTGTTTTTTCATGAAGAGCCATCAGCCAAGGCTATGCTCGAAGGATTAATTCCCCGGCTTTTGGATAATCCCCGTGTACAAGTGCGCTATATAGTATTTGAGGGCAAACAGGATCTGGAAAAACGGTTGCCGCTTCGGTTGCGTGCCTGGCAAAATCCTGAGGCCAGATTTCTGGTCATGAGAGATCAGGACTCTGGTGACTGCAAAGAGATCAAGGCAAAGCTGCTGAGCATTTGCCACAGCGCGGGACGCCCGGATGCTGTCGTCCGCATTGCGTGTCATGAGCTGGAGAGCTTTTATCTCGGCGATCTGAACGCCGTAGCCAAAGCCATTGGCCCTTCAAGATTGTCTGGACAACAAAATAACGCCAAGTATCGCAATCCTGATCGTCTGAATAATGCGAGCCAGGAACTCAAGCGGTTGGCGCAATCCTATCAGAAGATATCAGGATCATGCGCTATCGGGCAAACACTGTCGCTTGAGGGAAACCGCTCCCACAGCTTCAATCAACTGTTGGATGGTATCAGGAAACTCACTGGAGCCGTAGAGTAACGGGAAATGCAGAGCATCAGGTCGCAAAATGCCAGGATTTTCTCGTGTCATACCTGACTCCCACTATTTTACAATAACCCACAAGGTTAGAATAACGGTCGCTGGTATTTTAAGGAAGGCGCTAATCTCACACCAATCTCCATTTTCCCAGTCAATTTACTATCAGGAGTTCCCATGGATTCTGTAAAGCTTACTGAATACAGCCACGGTGCCGGCTGCGGCTGCAAGATTTCCCCGGCGTTGCTGGATCAGATTCTGCAATCTTCCCAGGAGTTGCCACTGTTTCCCGGTCTGCTGGTGGGCAACAGCAGCAAGGATGATGCGGCGGCCTTTGACTTGGGGAATGGTTCGTCGGTGCTGAGTACGACGGATTTTTTCATGCCCATTGTGGATGATGCGTTCACTTTCGGGCGTATTGCGGCCACCAATGCCATCAGCGATATTTACGCCATGGGGGGTCGTCCCCTGATGGCCATTGCCATTTTCGGTTGGCCGGTAAACAAGGTGCCGGTGGCGGTGGGGCAGCAGGTGGTTGAAGGAGGGCGCTTTGCCTGTGCGGCGGCGGGTATTCCTCTGGCGGGTGGTCATTCCATTGATTCGCCGGAGCCCATATTCGGCCTGGCGGTGACGGGGCTGGTGGAGAATGCCCATCTGAAGCGTAACGATACGGCGATTGCCGACTGTGAGCTCTTCCTGACCAAGCCGCTGGGTATTGGTATTCTCTCCACGGCTCAGAAGCAGAAGAAGCTGGTCGATCCGGCCCATCTGCAGGTGGCCATTGATGCCATGTGTACTCTCAACCGCGCGGGTGAGGCGTTTTCCCGTCTGCCGGGGGTTCGAGCCATGACGGATGTGACGGGCTTTGGCCTGCTGGGGCATTTGGTGGAAATCTGCGAGGGCAGCGGCATCAGTGCGGAGGTCCGTTTTGACGATGTTCCGGTGCTGCCTCAGGTTCACCACTACCTGGGCCTTGGCTGCATGCCCGGCGGCACGACCAAGAACTTCAACAGCTATGGTCACCATGTTTCGTCCCTGAGCGATGTGCAGCGGGGCATTCTCTGCGATCCTCAGACTTCGGGTGGCCTGCTGGTGGCGGCGGAGCGCTCCTGCGTGGAGGCTTTCCAGAGTGTTGCACGCCAGGAGGGGCTGCAGCTGCAGTCCATCGGCTGCACGGTTCCCCGCCGTTCGCTTCTGGTTGAAGTGACGGGCTCATGAGCTACTTGCCACTGACAGCGGATTTCCGCTCCATTATTCTGGGGGATATACCCCTGATTGACGTGCGGGCTCCGGTGGAGTTCGCGCGTGGCGCCTTTCCCGGTGCGGTGAATCTGCCTCTCATGAACGATGAGGAGCGGCGTCTGGTTGGCACCTGCTATACACACGAAGGCCACGAGGCGGCGGTGGCGCTGGGTCACCGATTGGTCAATGCGCAGGTGCGGGCACCGCGTATTGATGCCTGGGCGCAGTTCACGCGCACCCATGAAAACGCGCTGCTCTACTGCTTTCGCGGTGGCATGCGCTCCCAGATTTCCCAGCAGTGGCTCTTTGACCATCACGGGATAGTGATTCCCCGCCTTGAAGGCGGCTACAAGGCGCTGCGCCGCTATCTGCTGGAGCAGCTGGAACAGGAGATCCCCGCGCATTTTGCGGCCAGGGCTCTCCCGCTGGTGCTGGCGGGGCGCACGGGCACGGGCAAGACCATTCTCATCCGCCAGATGGAGCATGCCATTGATCTGGAGGATATCGCCCACCATCGCGGCTCCGCTTTCGGTCGCTATCTCACTCCCCAGCCAAGTCAGATCGATTTTGAAAACCGCCTGGCCTGGAAGCTGATTCAGCTGCTGCACCGTCAACCTGGCCAGGTCATCTTCGAGGATGAAAGCCAGGCGGTGGGAGCGGTGAACATTCCGGCGCCTTTTTTCGAGGTCTTGAAAAACGCTGCACGGGTTGTGGTGGAATCCTCGCTGGAAGAGCGCATTGAGCGTACGGTGCAGGAGTACGTGACCGAATCCCAGCAGCGATACGCTGAGTCAGGGGATCTGGATTGCCAGCGCTGGAAGACCTGGATGCACGCCAACTTCCACCGCATCCGCAAACGCCTGGGCATGGAGCGCTATGGCCGCGTGGCTGAAGCCTTTGACCGGGCCATGGTTTCCCAGGAAGCGATCGGGATACCGGCTGCCCACCGCGAGTGGGTGCGTATCATGCTCAGCGAATACTACGACCCCATGTACGATTACCAGATGGAGCGCGCGGCTTCCCGTGTGCTCTTCCGTGGCCCGGCTGAGCAGGTGCTGGAGTTTCTGGCGATGTCCGCGCAGCAGCGTCATCATACTCGTGTGCTTCCTTGCTGAATGCCAGTCTCCCCTGTTTTTTCGTCACTCCATAACTCACGGGTTGACCTGAGGGGAATTCAGTGCGATAAGTGCCGAAGAAGCTGCTGAAGAACCTTTTCCGCCATATTCATGCAAATTTGCCCGGGAAAGGGTGACCAAAGCGAAAACGGCTCAGCCGGGCTTTTAATAACGCACACTGCAGCGAAGATGGAGTTGCCGATCATGAAGAAATTCTTTGTCATACTCTTACTGACAGCCGCCATCGTCGCTGTCGCCCTGGCAGTTCCCTATTACAGCGGCGGAGTGTTCTCCCAGTACTACCAACAGGCGGTGGATTCCACCCTTTCCTCCAATGAATATCAGGTTTCAACGGTCAGTTACCAGCGGGGCTGGCTCAGCAGCACCATCCACAGCCGCATAGAAGTGATTGATCCAGATCTGCGCGATGCACTTTCCCATTTCTTTTCTCCCTATATCGAGGTCCACAGCAAAGTAAGCCATGGATTGAGCGGGGTGAAGAGCCGCAGCACTTTTTATCCCGGCGGGCGTGAAAACCCCCAGAATTTCTTTCCGGAAGGCGAAAACGCTTTGCTGCTGACGAACACCAGCCTCCATGGGCAGACGGCCCTGCAGCTGACGATTCCGCAACTGTCGCTGTCCTATACTGAACACGGCATGGAAACTTTTCTGCTGCAGAGCGGGAAGTTCCTTCTGAGCATGGATATCTCCAGCGACATGAACTCCTTCAGGGGAACAAGTGAGCTTGACGAGCTCTATATCATGGCCGGGGACGAGCTGCTGGAAATGGGCAAACTGGTGATCATATTCGACCAGTCGCGCATGACTCCATACCTGTTCGAGGGGCAGCAGTCCGCGGAAATCGCGTTCATTCAGCTTTCCGCGGCTGAAGGGGAGCCCGCGAACATGTCACAGATCCTCTACACGTTTGATGCCCGATCAACAGCCAATGATTCCCTGGATTTCAGCTTTATGCTGGCAGTGGAAAAGGGAAGCCTGGAAGGCATGGAGATTGGGCCCGCTGCTGTGGAGCTGGAGCTGCGCAACCTGAAGACGGCACACCTGAACGACTTCTTTGCTGCCATTGACAATGGTCTCAATGTGGGAAGTCACACTCTGGAGCAGGACTTCCTGCACTACCTGCTGCTGGCCATGGGCGACGGCGCCCAGCTGGAAAGCCCGGATTTTTCGCTGGCCACTGAGTTTGGCACCCTCAGAGGAAACTTCCTGCTGGACATCCCCCCCTTCGAAGAAGACTACTTCGACCTGCTGCAGTTCAGCGACGAGATCAAGGCCCATTTCAACCTGAGTCTGCCGGCGGATCTGGTGACTGTCCTTGATATGGAAACAGCAATCCTGCTGCACCTGCTGATGGCTCAGGGCATCATCAGGATGGAGGAGAGCAACTACCACATTGATGCCCAGCTGGAGCAGGGGATTCTCTTTATCAATGGCACTCCCATGCCCCTGAATCTCCCCTTCGGTCTGCGCTGACACTTTCAGCTTGCCAAATCGCCTGGCCGGGAGTATGTGCTCATCAGCAATTCATTTCTTCCGGCGGGGGTGTGCCATGCCCGTTCTTTTGCAGACGTCTTTTCTGCTGATTCTTTCCAATGTGTTCATGACTTTTGCCTGGTATGCCCATCTGAAAAATCTCAGCGGCCACAAGTGGTATATCGCGGCACTGATCAGCTGGGGCATTGCGTTGTTCGAGTACCTGCTGCAGGTTCCGGCCAACCGCATCGGCTATACGGAGCTCAGCCTGGCGCAGCTGAAAATCCTGCAGGAGGTCATCACCCTTTCGGTGTTCGTCCCCTTTGCTCTTTTCTACATGCGTCAGCCACTCAAACTGGATTTTCTGTGGGCGGGGCTGTGTCTGGTGGGAGCGGTGTACTTTCTCTTCCGCTCGGGATAGGGAATGCCACGCGCGGTGCTACGCGCGACAGAAGTGACCCGCTGCATATCTGGTGTCGGTCAGCGTTCCGCGAGAACCTTTTCTATCAACTGTGCGGCTTCTTCAAGATCGATAGGCTTGAAGAGAAACTGATCTACTCCTGCACGGGTAGCTTCCTGCAGGAGTTCCTTCTCGTTGTGGGCGGAGATCATGATGATGGGGGTGGTGGAAGTTTCCTTGATGTGACGGGCCAGCCGGATGCCATCCATGACGGGCATTTTCAGGTCTGTCAACACGATGTCGGGCCGATGGCTGGTGAACATCTCCAGCCCCTCCTTCCCATCGCATGCCACAAAGGCCTCCCGTGCGCGCCTTGAGAAGAAGCTGTGCATAATCTCTCGTATTATGGGTTCATCTTCACAGATAAGCATGGTGACATTATTCATGTGTTGGCATCCTTTGCACGGGTTATAAGGGTCTATACTGGGAAAATGACTAAAGTTCAATGGTAAATTCTGCCCCACCATCAATACTTCGCGCGCTGATCTTTCCACCCATGTTATCCTGGACAATGATTTTCGCCATATAGAGGCCGATTCCGGTTCCGGTAATGCCTGAGCCTTTCGTCTGGTCCTTGGTGGTAAAGTACGGTTCAAAAATGCGCGGCAAGACTTCCGGGTCGATACCGCCCCCGTTATCGACGATCCTGATGATCAGCCTGCCTCGACCCTGACGACTGATACTGACATGAATGCTGCCATCCTGGGGCTGTCCATCGTGGTCCAGCCGATGCTGCATAATGGCATCGCGGGAGTTATTGAGCAGGTTAAACAGCACCTGCTTAAATTCATTGGGGTATCCGGTGACCAGGTACGGAGCGCTGCTCCTGCTCTTGTCTTCCAGCAGGGGAACACACTTTCCGCTGCGCACGTGCTGACGATAGAGAACCACATTGTGGGAGCGCATCTGACTGGAGAGCATGTGTGCCACCTGCCGCAGGCTTTCCATGACGTCAAAACGCTCCTTTTCCTTATCGGGGATGAAGAAGTTGCGAAAGTCGTCAATGGTGTCGGACATGAAGCGGATGGTCTCCATGGTGCGCTGCACTTTCACGTCAAGGGAGCCCTGATCCAGCATTCCGTAGCGATAGGAGTCGCGGATATCCTGCACCAGCATGCCCACCACATTCAGCGGCTGCCGCCACTGGTGCGCGATGGCACTGACCATTTCGCCCATGGCAGCCATTTTAGTCTGCTGGATCAGTATTTTCTCCTGCTGCTCCTTTTCTCGCTGGATGCGCTTCATGGAGGTGATATCGGTAATGATACTCAGGAGCGCCGGTGTGCTGTCTTCGGTGATAATGGCTTTGCGGCTGACGAGCACCTCCAGCGTGGCGCCGTTCCTGTGGCGCATGACCCGCTCCACAGCGCGATCCTGATCCTGGCTCTCCATCAGGGAGCGGTGCTTCTGTCGATAGGCCTGCTGGCGATTTGGCGGCACCAGTACCAGGAAAGACTGGCCGATGATCTCGTCATAGGTGTAGCCAAAAGTGGTACAGAAAGCTTTGTTGGCGTGAATAATGCGGGCTTTGGTATCGGTAATACCAATAGCCACATTGGCTTCGTCGTAGATGGCGTTGATGAGCGTTTCCCGATTCATGCGTCGCTGCACTTCCTCGTTGACGCGTTTCTCCAGATTATGGTTGATGAATTCCAGCTCGGTCTGTTTCTGTTTGAGCTCTCTTTCAATCCGCTTTTTCTCGGTGATATCCACCAGTGCCAGCACCGCACTCTCAAAGATCCCCCCCGGAGAGAAGTTCGGCGTGATGCTGATGGACAGCGTGCGCGCCACATCAGTCAACGCGCTGACCGCGTATTCCAGATTATGCAGGGTTCGTTTGTTTTTCAGGGCGCAGGCCAGGGGTTTTTGCTCAGCGGTGAGTTTTTTTGCATCAAGGCTTTTGAGCAACGATTCCACCACGTGGTAGCTGTTCCCCAGCAGGGAGTGTTCCGCGAAGCCGAGCAGCTTTTCAGCATAGGCATTGATAAAGTCTATTTTGCGATCGCGGTCGATGCGCAGTATGCCCACCGGGCTTGTCTGCATAATGCCGGTAATGAAGTTCTGTCGAACCTCCAGCACCTGCTGGGATTCCTGGAGCTCATGGGTCTTGTTCACCAGCTCGAGGCGCTGGCTTTCCTTCTCGTCGTAGACTACTTTCAGTTCGGCATAGGCGGAACTGAGTTCCTCGTTTGTGGACTGCAGCTCTTCGTTGGTGGTCTCAAGCTCCTCGTTGGAAGACTGCAATTCCTCATTGGCCGACTGCAGCTCTTCGTTCAGTGACTGCAGTTCCTCATTGGAGGTTTCAAGCTCCTCAATTACCGTCTGCAGATGCTCCTTGCTGGAAATCAGCTCGTGCTGCAGCTCCTGTATCTGGACATGTCCGTCTTCACTGACACTTTCGACAGGACAATGCTGCAGGGCAAAGGCATTATCCTCTTCCTCCAGCACAATGAGAAAGTACCCCACCGCTTCACCTTCGTGCTCCACCCGCGACGCGAGAATGCGCACGTAGCTCCAGGTGCTGCCCGTCTGGATTTTATGCAGATTCCCCCGAAAAAGAGGTACATCGCCCGAAGAGAGCCTGCCAACAGCAGCGCGCAGATCAATACCCAGCTCACGGGGCAGCATTTTCAGGGCATTGCCGCTGAAGTCACCACTGGGCAGGGTCAGGAAGTTTGAAGCATCGCCTCGCACATGGATGATGCTGTACTCGCAGTCAACCACAATGCTGCACTTGGAGAAAAGCTTCAGGCACGTCTGCGCCAGAGCATCTTCCAGGCGGTACTCTTTGGCCGGCTTGGGTGCCGGTGTCGCACTGCGACGCAGCAGAGCATAGTTGCCGTTTCCGCTGACGATGGGAGACTTCACCCCCCCTTTGCGTTCGTAAATTTTGGCTTTGTCGTGGAAAGAGGCAAAGAGCGTTTCGTTGTCCCCGATGGATTCCGATTTCCCCAGAAACAGGATGCCCTTGGGGGCCAGAGAGTAGTGGAACAGCGAGAACACCTTCTTCTGCAGTGGCTGAGTAAAGTAGATCAGGAGGTTGCGGCAACTGATCAGGTCGATACGCAGGAAGGGGGGATCTTTAATGAGGTTGTGACGGGAAAAGACGATCATCTCCCGCAGGAATTTGGCAACTTCAAAGCTGGAGCCTTTGCGGGTAAAGTACTTCTCCAGCAAAGCCGGCTCCATGCCCTCCAGTAGTGCCTGGGAGTAGAGCCCCTTGCGGGCGTGCATCAGTGCGTCGGTATCAATATCCGTGGCAAAGATCTGCATATGGCACTTTTTCCCCATGCGGTGCACGATCTCCCACAGCATAACGGCCAGGGTGTAGGCCTCTTCGCCGGTGGCGCAGCCGGGCACCCACACGCGGATACTGTCACCATTGCGTTTGTTCGCCACCAGGCTTTCCAGAGCCTTTTCCAGGGAGTTAAAGGACTCCCTGTCGCGGAAAAAAGCCGTCACACTGATGAGAATGTCCTTGAAGAGCAGCTTCCACTCGTCGGCAGATTCTTCCAGCAGGCTGACGTAGTCCCCGAGGTTGGTAACCCGTGTGGCCGCCATACGCCGTTCAATGCGCCGGTTCAACGTGGTGAGTTTGTAGCCGGAAAAGTCCACCTCACCACGCTCGGTGAGGATGCGGAAGATACGGTCAATATTCCCTGGTGCCTTTTTGATCTGCTTTTCCACCAGGAATTTTTCCGGAAAGCGGAATATTTCGGGAACTTCCTGCCCGATGCGCTCCGGCGGCAAAACCAGATCAACATGGGTAGTGGAAATTGCCGCGTTCGGCATGCTGTCATACTTGGCGGTCGAAGGTTCCTGGGCAATGACGATGCCCCCCTCGGCCTTGATGGCACGCACGCCCACCGAGCCATCGGAGCCGGTGCCGGAAAGAATAATGGCGATGGCCTTCTCTTTTTTCACTTCGGCCAGGGAGCACAGCAGGGTATCCACCGAAGGCTTGGGGCCCATAGGTTGCGCCGGCTGGCGCAGGCGGATTTTCTCATCGGCGGTCAGGGTGATATCATAGTTGGGAGGGGTGATATAGATATGTCCCGCTTCAACGGCAGCTCCATCAACAGCTTCCAGTACCGGCAGCAGGCACTCCTTGGCCAGCAGGGACACCAGCATGCTGCGGTGGCTGGGGCTGAGGTGTTGAGCAATGATATAGGCGATATCGCCATCGGCAGGCAGGTGAGAAGTCAGGGCACGCAGTGCTTCCAGACCACCGGCACTGGCCCCAATACCAACAATATAGATCCCCTTGGCCGGTTGCTCCACTCTCTCACCTCCCGATTGTTATCGTCGCAGAATCCAGAAAATCACCGAAACCACTCCGCTGATAATCACCATCGAGGTCACGGGGAAGTAAAAACGAAAATTTTCCCGTTCTATCACGATATCCCCCGGCAGCCGAAAGAAACCGGCCTTCTGCAGCAGGGGCCACAGAAAGCCGGCGACAAGGAGTATGATCCCTGCAATCACAAGTGTTTTCTGCATGCTTTCCTCCCGTGGAGCCTCACCATAAGTAAACCTTCCGGGCAGGGTTCAGAGAGTGCACAGACAAGCATACGCGAAATACCGCAGGGTTACTCAATAATCTTCAGTCCAAAGCCGTAACCCCACTGGCGGCCTTCTTCCAGCTGCTCAGCTGACGGGCGCATCTGGACCTTGTAGGCGTCCTGCACAATCTTCATATGCATCACTTCGCACAGGCCTTCCGTCATGCTGATGCCCTCGCCACTCCAGCCATAGGAGCCAAAGACCCCCGCTTTGCGGCCGGAGACATTCAGCACGACCAGGTTGGCAACCAGCGAAAGCACTGGCTCCGGCGCTTTCGCGTTGATGGTGGAAGTGCCGAAGAGAATACCTGCGGAAAGCTCGATGGAATCCACCATCTCATTCATGTCCGCCGTGGCGGCGTCAAAGGTCACCACCTCGATACCCGCTTCTTCCAGGCCGACTTTCACGGCGTTCATCATCAGAACCGTATTGCCGTAGGACGAGGCGTAAATAATGGTGACCTTCTGACCGTTGAGGCGCTTGAGGTAGTTCTGAGCCTGTTCGTGATACCACTCCAGGAAGAACTCCGGATCGCGGTCCAGCACCGGTCCGTGGGAAGGGGCAATGATTTTTTTCGGCAGATCGCCGATAAGCTTGTACGCCTTGAGGAAGTGCTCCTTGTAGGGGCGCATGATCATGGAGTAGTAGAATTTGAACGCCTCGATAGAGGTCTTGTAGTCCTCGTCATCCAGTTCCGAGTTCATGATGGCGTCATTGCGCTCGCTGGTGAAATGGGCACCCATGACATCACAAGGGAAGAGGATTTCCTCCTCCACAAGATAACTCATCATCGTGTCCGGCCAGTGCAGAAAAGGTGTGACAAAGAAACGCAAGGTCTTACCCCCCAGGTCCAGCTCATCACCGGAATTGATGGACCAGGATTTGAATTCGCGATTGACCAGGTTTTCAATAAATTTCTTGCACGGCTTGGAATGGATAACCGTAATCTCCGGGTGGCGCTTCAGCAGCTCCAGCAGACAGCCGGAGTGGTCAGGCTCCGTATGCTGCACCACCACATAATCAATATCAGTGATGGGGAGAATCTTCTCGAGATTACCGAAATACTCTTCAGAGAAATTCGCCTTGGAAACATCAATGAGCACATTCACCTTCTCCCCGCGAACGAGGTAGCTGTTATAGGTGGTTCCGTGCTCGGTGGGTACAACAATATCGAATATTTCCAGCTCAGGGTCCTTGACACCGACCCACTGCACACTTGGACTGAGTTGCTTTTTCATATTTCACCTCCGAATATGTCAGGAATACATACCATTTTTCGCAGAATGAGACCACATTTTCCCGTTTTCACCCACCATTTTCCCCCTGCGCGCTTTACGCCTTCAGAGGTTGGCCTCCCATGCAAAAAACCTTTCCCGAAGCGCAGGAAAACTTTCTTGACAAAGCCGGAACATTCCCTGTATAACCGCAAACCGTCGGAGCGTGGCGCAGCCTGGTAGCGTACACCCTTGGGGTGGGTGGGGTCGTCGGTTCAAATCCGGTCGCTCCGACCATTATGACATAAAAAAGTTTGCGGAATCACACCGCAAACTTTTTTTTTACCATTCCGCCCTGATCAGCTGAAGCCAGGTCCGCTCATCCGGACCCGTGCACTGTACCCATGAGCTGTTCGTGCAGAGTCTCCTGCCAGTGACACACTTTCACCCTTGGTCTTCCCCATGGGGCATGGTACATTCATACACTTCACTGCCAGCACAGCAAACCCTGTCCCACGGTCCGCCACAACCGGGAACACAAACCCTATACACTCTACCCTAAGCGGAGGTTTTAGCGCATGTTGCAGGACATGATTCCCCAAGCACTCACCTTTGATGATGTCTTACTGGTGCCCTCCTACAGCAACGTCCTTCCCCATGAAGTCTCCACCAGGACCAAACTCACCAGCAACATCGACCTCAATATCCCCATCGTGTCTGCTGCCATGGATACGGTCACTGAAGGACGCCTGGCCATCGCCATCGCCCAGGAAGGCGGCATCGGCATTATCCACAAGAACATGTCCATTGAACGTCAGGCCGACGAGGTAGACAAGGTCAAGCGCTCAGAATCAGGCATGATCGTCGATCCCATCACCATCGGCCCCGACGCCATGATCAAGGACGCCGAAGAGCTGATGAGCAAGTACAAGATCAGCGGCGTGCCCGTCACCGTGGAAGGTAACCGTCTGGTGGGCATCCTGACCAACCGCGACCTGCGCTTCTGCAAAGACTACACCCGCAAAGTTTCCGAATACATGACCTCCAAAAACCTCGTCACCGTCTCCATGGGCATCAGTCTTGAAGCAGCCGCTGACATCCTCCACGAACACCGCATCGAAAAGCTCCTCGTCGTCGACAACGACAACACCCTCAAAGGCCTGATCACCACCAAAGATATTGAAAAGCGCCAGAAATACCCCAACGCCTGCAAGGATGAATTCGGCCGTCTGCGCGTCGGCGCTGCCGTCGGCACCGGCGCCGACACCATTGAGCGGGCAGCAGCTCTCGTGAAAGCCGGCGTCGACGTCATCGTCATCGACACCGCCCACGGCCACTCCCAGAAAGTGCTGGAAACCGTCAGGGAAGTCCGCACCATCTACCCCAACCTGGAGATCATCGGCGGCAATATCGCCACCAAAGAAGCCGCCAAGGCCCTCATCGAAGCTGGCGTCAACGCCGTCAAAGTCGGCATCGGCCCCGGCTCCATCTGCACCACCCGCATCGTGGCTGGCGTCGGCGTCCCCCAGATCACTGCCATAACCGAAGTCGCCCGCTACTGCGACCCCCTGGGCATACCCGTCATCGCCGATGGCGGCATCAAGTACTCCGGCGATGTGGTGAAGGCCATCGCCGCCGGAGCCAACTGCGTCATGATCGGCTCCCTCTTCGCCGGAACCGGAGAATCGCCGGGTGACATTGAGCTTCTGCAGGGCCGCAGCTACAAGGTTTACCGTGGCATGGGTTCCGTTGGCGCCATGCGCCAGGGCAGCAAAGACCGCTACTTCCAGGGTGACGTCAAGGAAGACCAGAAATTCGTGCCTGAAGGCATCGAAGGCAAGGTTCCCTACCGTGGCAGCCTGGCCGGCAGCGTCCACCAGATCGTCGGCGGCCTGCGCTCCGGCATGGGCTACTGCGGCTGCGCCGACATTGAAATGCTGCGCAAGGAAGCGCGCTTTGTGCGCATTACCAACGCCGGCCTGCGCGAATCCCACGTCCACGATGTCATCATCACCAAAGAAGCCCCCAATTACTTTGTAGAGAGCTGATATGAGCACCATTGATTCCAATAAAATCCTCATCCTCGACTTCGGCAGCCAGTACACCCAGCTCATCGCGCGGCGCGTCCGCGAAGCCCGGGTCTATTGCGAAATCATGCCATTTAACACCAGCATCGAAATCATCCGCGACTTTGGCGCCCGTGGCATCATTCTCTCCGGCGGCCCAGCTTCCGTCTTCGCCGAGGAAGCGCCCCTGCCCGACAAAGCCATCTTCGACCTGGGCCTGCCCATACTGGGCATCTGCTACGGCATGCAGCTCATCGGACACACCCAGGGCGGCCGTGTCGCCACCTCCGCCAAGCGGGAGTTCGGACGCGCCAAACTTCTCATCGACAACCAGCAGGATCTCTTCGCCGACCTGGATATCGTCGATAACACCTGCACCGTCTGGATGAGCCACGGCGATAAAGTGGAACAGCTCCCCCCCGGTTTTGAAGCCATCGCCCACACCGAAAACGCCCCCATCGCCGCCATGCGCAATGGCGAGCGTCGCATCTGGGCCATCCAGTTCCACCCTGAAGTGGTGCACACCTACGAAGGCGCCACCATGCTGGCCAACTTCGTACACAAAATCTGCGGCTGCGAACCCACCTGGAACATGACCAACTTCATTGAATCAAAAATAGCCGAAATCCGCGAAACCGTCGGTGACGCCAGCGTGCTGTGCGCCCTCTCCGGCGGCGTCGATTCCTCCGTCGCTGCCGTGCTCATCCACCGCGCCATCGGCGACCGCCTCACCTGCGTCTTCGTCAACAACGGACTGCTGCGCAAAAATGAAGCCGAAGCGGTCGTCAAGACCTTCCGCGACCACTATCACATGAACCTGCACTATGAAGACGCCTCGGATCGCTTCCTGCAGAAACTGGCCGGAGTCAGCGATCCCGAGAAAAAACGCAAAATCATCGGCAACGAGTTCATCTATGTCTTTGAAGACGTGAAAAAGCGCCTTGGCTCCTTTGACTTCCTGGCCCAGGGAACCCTCTATCCCGACGTCATCGAATCCGTCAGCGTCAAAGGCCCCTCCGCCGTCATCAAGAGCCACCATAACGTGGGTGGCCTGCCCGAAAATATCGACTTCAAACTGCTGGAACCCTTCCGCGAACTGTTTAAAGATGAAGTTCGCCTGGTGGGGCTGGAACTGGGTATGCCCGATGAAATCGTCCACCGCCACCCCTTCCCCGGCCCCGGCCTGGGCATCCGTGTCCTGGGCGAAATCAGCAAGGAGCGCCTGGACGTACTGCGGGAAGCCGACCACATCTTCCTGGAAGAGATCAAGATGGCCGACCTCTATCGCCACATCTGGCAAGCCTTTGTCGTCCTGCTGCCCGTCAACACTGTCGGCGTCATGGGCGATGAACGCACCTATGAAAACGCCTGCGCCCTGCGCGCCGTCACCAGCGTCGACGGCATGACCGCCGACTGGGCCCACATCCCCTACGAAGTGCTGGCCCGCATTTCCAACCGCATCATTAATGAAGTCAAGGGCATCAACCGCGTGGTGTACGATATTTCCAGTAAACCACCAGGCACCATTGAGTGGGAATAGGAAAGCAATCGCTCACCGCGAGTGAGCGGGAATACACGTGAATGCAAATGGGTGTCGCCTTTGGCGACACCCATTTTTAGCAAGAGGGGAAAAGGGCCTCACGCAGTGCCCGCAAAAACTCCCGATCTCCTCATCACATTC
>NC_014836.1:0-162500 GCF_000177635.2 Desulfurispirillum indicum S5 | reverse complement strand
TATGGTTCCAATCACGGCAAAAAGATAGAAGAGTATGCTGAGCAGAATCATGATATTGCCAATGGCGGGAATGGTGCGCAGCAATGCGGCCACCATGCGCTGCAGGGAGGGAATCACGGTTATCGCCCGCAATACGCGCAGGACACGCAGAATACGCAGGACAGAGATAAAGTACCCGCCCACAAAGAGGTGCCCGCTGGCGACAATTACAAAGTCAAAGAGGTTCCAGCCGCTCTTGAAAAAGCGCACTGGTGAGCCGGCGGCAACCATGCGCAGCGCAATTTCAACAGTAAAGGCCCACAGGAAAGCCTGCTCAAGCCAGAAAAACAGCTGAGGGTTCGGATCATACAGCGCAGGGTAGGTCTCCATGCCGATAATCACAGCGTTGGTGAAAATCAGGCCGATAACGATTTGCTGAAACCGCTGATGCTGAACTATATGCTGAATCATTCCCATGCTGGTGACCTCCATTTTCGCCGACATATAGTATGAAATTTCCGGCTGAGCGCAAGAAAAAAGCCACCGTGATAACGGTGGCTTTCGACATCCCTGACAGGAGCCGCCTGCTAACTGCTCCACTGCGCCAGCCGCTGGCGGGCATGCTGCGCGTTGGGTCCATCCTGAACCTGCTTGAGAAAGGCTTCGTAATGCTGGGCAGCTGCAGGGCGGTTGCCAAGGCCTTCATGGCTGTAGCCGATAAAGAAAATGGTATTAGGGTTGCCAGGCAGCATCTGCTGGTAGCTGCTGAACGCCTGCAGCGACTGCTCAAACTGTCCCTGCTGCAGGGAGGCAAAGCCCAGAACATGGTGGGCCTGGGGCTCTGCAGGAGAGAGGTCGCGACCGTTGCGGGCATAGACGGCGGCTTCTGCTGGCTTTTCCTGCGCCAGCAGGCACTTGGCCATCATCAGATGGGTGGCGTAGTCGCGGGGAGCAATTTTCAGGGCTGTGGCATAGTGTTCCTGGGCCTTATCGTAACGCTTGCCCGCCATTTCGGCGTCACCACGCTGGGTGGCCTCGATGGCGCCACGGATAGCCCGCAGGGATGCGGTATTATCCATGTAGCGCTCCCGGTGCAGAGGCTTACTGGCATCGTAACGGCCACTGCGCGCCTGGCGCAGGGCAGTTTCATAGCGCTCACGGCTCATGGGGTGGGTGGAAAAGAGCAACTCCACCCGATTGTATTCCCGGCTGCCCGAAAGGTCATTGAGCATGGACATCAGACCCACGAACCCCTCGGGACTGTAGCCACTCCTGACCGTATATTCAAGCCCCAGGGCGTCGGCTTCCCGTTCCTGATCCCGACCATAGCTGGCCAGCAGCACTCCGGCCCCGATGGCACCCAGTCCAGCCGCTACGCCAGCATAGCGCTCATCGACAAAGGCAACAGCGGCCCCGGCGACGGCCAGGCTGGCAAGCATGCCACGGCTCATGCGCTGGGAGGTGTGGCGAGCACTGACGTGGCCAATCTCATGGCCGATCAGGGCAGCCAGTTCGGCCTCACTCTCCATGGTCAGGAGAATTCCGCGGGTGATGCCGATGGTACCACCGGGAAAGGCGTAGGCATTAATATAGGTGGCGCCCAGGCAATTGAAGCTGTAGGGCATGTCCGGCCGATGGGTCCTGGGAACCATAGCCTGACCCACCCCGGAGACATATTCTGCCAGGCGCGCATCCTGCACGACACCATAGTCAGCGGATATCTGATGGGGCGCATTTTCCCGATCAATATCCACTTCCTGGCTGGCTGACATGAGCATCAGCTCACGGCGACCCGTGACCGGATTCTTGGAGCAGCCGGGCAGGAAAGCCAGAGTGCCAGCAGCAACACCCAGATACAGAAAGTCTCGTCGGAGAAGGCAAACACTCATCTCACAGACACTTCTAGTCATCTTCTTTTTCCAGGTCTTCAAATTCCTGGGGCTCTTCGCGCCGCAGGCGCGCGCGGCCCATCAGCCATCCGGCAATAAAGCCAGCACCCAGAAAGAGTATGGCCCAGACCGCATGGGGCATGGTGATTTTGATAAAGAGCAGGCGGGTATCAACGGAGTGAATGTTCTGAAAGAGCACGATCACCAGCAGCAGGGCCGCTGCCCCCAGCCCGATGCGTTTGAGGGTCTTTACGTCAAGTTTCCTGAGATCAAACTTCCCATCCATGACTCACTCTCCTGTGCAAGAGGTTCTCAAGCCAAAATTCCTCTGAGACGCCCATCTCCTGGCGCGCCTCCTACTATAAGCCTGAAGGGCTTTCAGCGCAACAGCTTTGCATCGATACCCGAACCATCACCAGCAAGACCATCTGCAGCATACCAACTGCCTGGCCAGACAGGGAGGCAACCGCTCAGCGACTCCACATAAGCTCTTTCAAAAAATTATCTTACCAGGACGCGCTCGCCAGGCGATCAATGCTAAGCCACCTGAGACCACCACGTTGTTGCGCGAAAATGGTACGCATCGTATCATTAGTTCGATTTTTCTTTACCAAGAAGCGTTTTCCGCATAGAATTCCCATATGGCAAACAAGGCATGGAGCTGCCGCTTGAGCAACACCTCAGCCAGTGCTTCATCGCCTCGCCACTCCCCAGGGGCAGTGCCAACATCACACTGCCCTTTTTCAACGGCTTATCCAGCCTTGAGCAAAACTCCCGTAACGAGGCCCTTTATGTTTCAGAATCTTTCCATGCAATTGAAGTTCATGGCCAGCCTGATCGCCGTTGGCGTCCTGGTGCTGGTTTCGGCAATCGTCTTTACCAGCTTTGAAAAAAAGCGCTATGTCGAGCAGCGCATCGCAGAAATCGCGGACGTGCTGCAGCAACAAGTGGAAGACAGCGTGCGCGACAAAGAGGAAAATACCCTTGGAATCGCCATTGCCCTGGCATCCAGCAGCAGCATCAAAGAGGGCATGATCCTGAACGAGCGGGCCGGACTGCTCCAGGAGCTGCGTGAGCTCGCTCAGGTCTTTCGCGACGCAACCGAAGTCAATAACCTGCGCGTCCACCTGCACGACGAGCGGGGTTACACAATCCTGAGAACCTTCCGACCCGATCTCTTTGGTGACGACCTGACCTCGTTTCGCCCAACCGCCCAGCGCATTCGCACAGAGCAGAGGCCCTTCACGGCCCTGGAGCCGGGAGCCAGCGAGGTGACCCTGCGCGCCATGGCTCCGGTTTTCAACCATGGAAGCTACATCGGCGCCGTGGAAATATCCACTGGATTTGGCAGCGTCAGTCGAGACTTTCTGTCCCGTGGCGACCGCTACATTGTGCTGCTGAACGAGCGCGCTCTTCAGGTGAGTACCGGGCTGAGAAACAATCAGAAAATCGGCCCCTTTGTGGTGGCCAACGATACCTGGTTCTGCGCTGAGACTATCGCCTTTGCTCAGAAAGTCGACTATCAGTTTCTCCAGCAACACGGTTACGCCTTTACTGACGAGTATTTTGTCACTTTTGCTCCCCTCACTGACTATACGGGTACGTTGATCGGCATGCAGCTGGTGGGGCAGCCCCTGGACGTATTTAACGCCGCCTTTGTATCATCGGATCGCATTAAGAACTCCCTGATGTTGGCCATGATCGCAGCGGTCGTCATCATGATCGCAGTCGTATACCTGTTGCTAAAATCTGTCATCGCCCCTCCCATACAGCGCACGGTTCAGGTCGCCAGCACCATCGCCAGGGGGGATTTCCGCCAGGAGGTTCCCGTACTCTCCCGCGATGAAATAGGCCAGCTGGCTGACACCTTCAACACGATGAACGAGCAGCTCAGTGGCACCCTGAGTGAAATCAACATGGCCGTCTCTTCCGTCTCATCCAGCTCCGAAGAGCTCTCGGCCACTGCTTCCCAGCTCGCCCAGGGCGCCGACAACCAGTCCCAGAGTACCGGGGAGCTGGCAGTTGCTGTCAACGAAATGCACGCCACCGTAGAGCAGATCGCCCAGAATATCCACCAGACTTCCGACCGGGCCCAGAATGCCAGTGAGGCCTCCCTGGAAGGTCGCAAGGCCGTTCTGGCTGCCGTGCAGAAAATGGACGAAATCGCCGGCAACGTTGCCGACTCTTCCCGGGTGATACAGTCACTGGGTGCAACCGTAGGGGAAATCGGAAAAATCACAGGCGTCATAGACGAAATAGCCGACCAGACGAATCTCCTGGCCCTCAACGCTGCCATTGAAGCCGCACGGGCCGGAGAGTCCGGCAGAGGGTTTGCCGTAGTCGCCGATGAAGTGCGCAAACTGGCGGAGCGAACCCAGGACGCCACCGGCGAAATCAACACCATGATTCAAGGCCTGCAGAGGCAGGCATCCTCGGCGGTCACCAGCATTGAAGCCAGTGTACGCAACGTGGAAACCGGCACCCAGACGGCCCGCCAGGCAGGACAGAAACTGGACGAAATTGCGGCGCTGACCCAGGAAATGGCCGACATGATTGCCCAGATTGCCGCAGCAGCTCAGCAGCAGGCCGCCACCACCAATCAGATCGCCGGCAGCGTCGAAGGCATCCGGGGCATCACCGAGGAAAACGCTCACCAGGCAGCCGCCATCTCCCAGGCAGCCGCTGACCTGAGCCGCATCGCTGAAGATCTCAGCTCCCAGACATCGCGCTTCCGCCTCAAAGGCGAATCCAACCGCCCGTGGCTTCCCGCCTGAGCACACAAAGCACCACGTCAGAAGGGGGTTGCGCGTAAAACGCGCAACCCCCTTTTCTCTATGCCCCTGCGGGGGAAAAAATCATACCAGCGGCCACACCCACAGGATCATGGGCACCCCGACCGCCACCACCAGGATTTCCATGGGCAGGCCCAGGCGCCAGTAGTCGCCGAAGCGAAATCCTCCCGGCCCCAGGATCAGGGTATTGTTCTGGTGACCGATGGGCGTCAGGAACGAACAGGATGCCCCCACCGCCACCGCCATCAGGTAAGTATCCGCATTCACGCCAAGCTGCAGGGCCGTACTGATGGCAATCTGGCACATCACCGCAGCCGTGGCCGCGTTGTTCATAAAGTCCGACAGGGTCATGGTCACCACCAGAAGAACCACCACCGCCGCAACGGCACTGCCACGGGCAATATTTTCCAGCAGCAGCCCCGCCAGCATATCAGCAGCCCCCGTGTCGGCCATGGCTCCGGCAACGGGAATCATGGCCCCCAGCAGAACGATTACCGTCCAGTCGATGGAGTTATACACCGAGCGCAGGGGTACAATGCGCAGCGCCATAAACGCCAGCATACCCGCCGCAAAGGAGATGGCCGCTGGCAGCAGCCCAAAAGCGGCCCCAGCAACCGCCGCCGCCATGACCAACATGGCGATGGTCGCCTTGCGCTTATCGGGAATATCGATGGAACGCTGGGCCAAAGGCACGCCACTGATCTCACTGGCAAAGGCTGACAGAGCTTCAGGCCGCCCCTGCATCAGCAGAACATCGCCGGACTGCACTGGAGTTGAACGCAGGCGCCGGATAGTCCGGCTACCCTGACGGGCAATAGCCAGCAGATTCAAACCGTAACGGGTGCGAATCTGTACGTCGCTGGCGCTGCGACCCACCATGGCAGAGTGTGGCATAATCACCAGCTCCTGCAGGACAATTTCGTCGTCCTCTTTGCCGCGCTGCTCCTTTTCGCCATTCCCGGCATCACTCTCCTGTGTCGAGGCCTCCTGGAGGACAGCTTCTTCATCACCTTCGCCACCGTCGACCGCCACCGCTTCCTCAAGCTGCAGCCCAGTGCCTGAGAGAGCCGCAGAGAGGGATTTCGGGTCCGCTTCGATAATCAGGATATCCCCTGCCCGCAACAGCTGACGCATATTGGGGGCCGTGACGCGGTACTCATTGCGCACCAGGGCCACAATCTGGGCATCGGCCTCTTCCAGCTGCGCCTCTATCTCCTCCAGGGTCTTGCCCGCCGCCTTGCTCTTCTCCTCCACCCGCACCTCAGTGAAGTAGGTGCTGGTCTCAAAGCTGTCACCACCAGCCTGCTGACGACGAGGCACCAGCCTCCAGCCAATCAGGGCGATAAACACAATTCCGGTGAGGGCCACCACGCCTCCCACCGCAGAAAAATCGAACATGCTGAAACTGCCGGAGCCATTCTCGGCACGGAAGCCGGAAACCAGCAGGTTGGGCGGCGTACCGATCAGGGTGGTCATGCCTCCCAGAATGGTTCCAAAAGCCAGGGGCATGAGCACGCGCCCCGGAGGAATCTCCAGCCGCCGGGCCAGCTGAACCGCAATGGGCATCAGCAAGGCCAGGGCTCCCACATTATTCATGAAAGCCGACAGAACTGCCCCCACCAGAGTCAAAGCCGCAATGGCTTCAATGGGGCCGGGGTTGGAAGGCAGCATGCGCTGGGCCAGGGCATCCACTGCCCCCGTCAGCTGCAGGCCTCGGCTGAGCACCAGGACACAGGCGACCGTGATCACCGCCGGATGACCAAAGCCGCTGAACGCCTCGGCACCGGGCACCAGCCCCACCAGCACACAAGCCAGCAAAGCACCTCCAGCCACCATATCGTGACGCCAGCGCCCCCAGAGAAACATCGCCAGGGTGCCGGCAAGAATACTCAGAATAAACCACTGCTCCGTTGGCACTTTCACTCTCCCCATAGGAAATGAACCGCAGCTGCACGGTGTCTATCTCAATCAGTCGTCAATGGAAAACAGTGCTCGCAGAGAGTCTATACCTCCCGAAGCTGCGCTGTCATGAGGGTCCCCAGCACGCCCATCACCCCAAGGAAAATCACCACCGCACTGACCGAAAGCAGGGAAACCAGCGCCGTCAACCCACCCATCACCAGCAGCAGGACACCAATCAAAGTGTTGCTGACCGCCGTGTAATCAGTGCGCTTGTTGCCACCGGCCATATCCACCAGGTAGGTCTTGCGCCCCAGCCGGATACCAGCATGGGCGATACTGAGCACCAGAAAGGCCGCCGGATAGAACCACACCAGTGCCGAAGGCTCCTGCGCCCCCAGGCTCACGGCACCCACCAGCAGGCTGACAGCACTGGCCATGATCCCGCCCCACAGCATCACGCGACGGCTCGACTGATCGGCCATCAGGCCCCAGATCAGAGCACTGACCGCGCTCCCCAGACTACTGGCCACCATGAACACCCCCAGCAGCCAGGCCCCCGGACTCTGCTGCTGGGCCAGCACCACCAGGTAGGGTGCCACCAGAGCCGAGCTGAGCAGCAGGCCACGGGCGATGACAAAACGTCGAAAAAGCAGGTCGTCGCGCACCAGGCGCAGATTTCCGAAAGCCTCCCCCAGGGCGTTCACTCCCCCGCCCGTCTCCCCCGGCTGTTCATCAATACAGGCAAAGAGCCAACCAGCCAGTATCCACAGAACCGCCGCCACCACCAGCAAGGTCAGGTAAAACGTCAGAGACGGCTCCCCCTGATCACGAAAGAGCAGCAGGCTGAAAAGAACAACCAAAAGTCCGCTGACCGTGGTGGCGATCCCCGTCAGACGGCCCCGCCGCCCTTTGGGAATGGTCTTGCCCAGCACATCCTTCTGGGCCACCGAACAGAAGCCCCTCGCCAGGGAAAAAGCCACCAGACAGGCCAGAATGGACAGACCGGCCCACAGACCACTGAGCAGCCACACACTGGCAGCCATACCCAGCACACAGAGGGCCTGCCCCAGACTCCCCGCCACCCAGAAAAACTTGCGCACCGGTCTGCGCCGCATCCAGGCACCAATCACAATCTGGGGAACCATGGAGCCCGACTCCCGCACCGGCACCAGCCAGGCCACCAGCCCTGGAGCACCCACCGCGCCCAGCAACCAGGCCAGCACGGTTTTGGGATTGATCAACAGATCACCCAGGGACGCCATCACCTGACTGATCAGCTGCAGAAAGAAGTTGCGAGGCACCTCACGACAGGCGCTCTCGGGAAGATCACGACAGGCGCGAGCCTCCTCCTCGTGGTTTATCAGCAGCCGGTATATATCCTGTTTGGGAAACAAAAGACTCCCTTTCCAGAGCGAAGTTCCATTTACAGAAAGGCGCACTCCCAATATCCAGGGGCGCACCAGAATAACTACTTCGCATTACTTTCATTATCGCGATAGCGCTCATCCAGCTCCTTCATCATCTCTTTATTGCGCTCAATCTCCTTGGCAAGGAAATAGCTCAGGGCGATGCGGATACTGACGATGACCAGCAGAATAATCACACTTTCCATGGTGGGGGCGCCAACGGTCTTAATAATATCGGCACCCACAAAGATATCGAGGCTGAAAATCAGATGTATTCCAAGGCGCTCGCGAATAATGCGCGTTTCATAGGAAAAGCGCTTGAGATCGTGACGCCATACCAGCTCGACCCGCAGAAACTTGATAGTGGCTTCCAGGACGGCCCACAGCACCACGGCGATGCCAATGAAACTGATGATGTAGTAGATGATGTCTTTGATGAGAACGATGGTGTCCATGACCATGGCGGGTTACTTCAGGCCCAGCAGTTCAACTTTGTAGCCATCGGGGTCTTCCACAAAGGCCAGGATGGTGGTGCCGTGCTTCATGGGGCCGGCTTCGCGTATTATTTTGCCGCCTTTGGCGCGGATTTTCTCGCAGGCGGCATACACGTCTTCCACACCGATGGCGATATGGCCAAATCCGCTGCCCATCTCATAGGATGAGGTATCCCAGTTATGGGTCAGTTCCAGAACCGTGTTCTCCGCCTCGCTGCCAAATCCCACAAAGGCCAGGGTGAACTTGCCTTCGGGGTAGTCTTCTTTGCGCAGCAGCCGCATACCGAGGATATTCGTGTAGAAGTCCAGGGACTTTTCCAGGTTGCCGACCCGAATCATGGTGTGCAGAAATCGCATGGTTTCCTCCTCATTCATTGCGCGTTCAGGGAAATTTCATGAATATGATACCCAAGTCTGGTCCGGATAACAATTCCGCGCAGCATGGCCAGAAATAAAGAGAGGCTCCGATTTCAGTCGGAGCCAACCAGCTGGGCTAGTGTTTCCCGGTAGGGAGGATATGCCACACCCTTGTCGGTAATAATGGCACTGATAAAGCGAGCAGGGGTTACATCAAATGAGGGGTTTTCCACCTGCACACCCGCTGCGGCGATATGGTGCCCCTGCAGATGGGTGACTTCAGCGGGGTCGCGCTGCTCGATGACAATCTGATCGCCGGAGGCGATCTGCAGATCAATGGTGGAACAGGGAGCGGCGATATACACGGGGATACCGTGCTCTTTGGCGACAATGGCAATGGTGTAGGTTCCGATCTTGTTGGCAGTGTCGCCATTGGCGGCAATGCGATCCGCTCCCACCACCACGGCCTGAATTTTTCCCTGGGCCATCAGGGAGCCCACCATGTTGTCGCACAACAGGGTGACGGGGATATTGTCCTGCAGGAGCTCAAAGGCGGTCAAGCGGGCTCCCTGCAGAAAAGGTCGAGTTTCGGTGGCATAAACCTGAATGCCACGGCCTGCGGATACCGCGCTGCGAATAACACCCAGGGCGGTGCCATAGCCGGCGGTGGCCAGCGCTCCGGCGTTGCAGTGGGTCAGCACTCCACCACCCGCGGGCAGCAAAGGCGCACCGTACGCTCCCATGCGCCGGTTCGATTCCACGTCATCGGCGTGTATGCGCAGCGCTTCCTCCAGAAGCGCCTGTCGCCATATTTGCGGATCTGCGGTCATATGGCGTTCACTGACGCGTCGCATCTTTTCTATGGCCCAGAAGAGGTTGACCGCCGTTGGGCGTGAAGCGGCCAGCAGGGCAAAGACCTGCTCCATGGTATGGCTGATGCTCTCCTGGTTCTTGAGCGCCTCCAGGGCGCCCAGGTAAACACCATAGGCTGCGGCCACGCCGATGGCGGGTGCTCCGCGTACGACCATGGTGGTAATGGCGTCAGCCACTTCCCCATGGGTGCGACAGCGGATATAGGCGGTTTGATGGGGCAGGATACGCTGATCGAGGAGGTGCAGTTCGCTGGAGGAAGAGTCAAAACGCAGGGTTTCCGTCATGGCAGTACCTTTTCGAGGATGGCGGGCTCAACACCAAGCAAAGCAATGACCTTGCGGCGGCTCTGCTGGCCCTGGACTATGGATATGCGGGATTTGGGGATACTCAGAAGCCGGGAGAAAAATTCGATTACCTGCTGATTAGCTGCACCATCAACGGGAGGGGCGTTCAGGCGCAGCTTCAGTTGTCCATCAGCTTCCCGCAGCAGTTCGGTTCGCGAGCTGCGGGGTTGCACTTTCAGTTGCAGGGTCAGTGACGGGCCATCACCTTTTTTCATTCTCTCCGTCTCGCAGGGAGCGCAGGAAGCGATCCAGCTCTTCTTCGCTGTATTCGCCTTCATCGGAAGCGGAGATGGGATTGGAAGGGGTTTCACTGGCGGGCGGATCGTAAACGGCAGTTTGCTCCAGTTCTTCCAGGGCCTCAATGGCGTCAATGGCTTCCAGGGCGCGGTCGAGATCGGCCGAGAGGTCGTCGGGCAGTACGTTTTCATCCTGGGCTTTTGCCGCCGACAGATCGCTGTCCACCAAGGCAAAGCGGGTTTCATCTTCCAGGGAGGTCTCGGTTTTTGTCTCCGTACACAGGCGCTTGAACTTCGACTCCATCTGCTCGGTAAAGACCACGCCGGAGTTAAAGACAAACTTCAGCTCCTTGAGGGCGCTGCTGTAGCGGTTCATCATCTCGTGGAGGCCCTGTTCCATAAACTGGCGCTTTTGCTCAATTTCATCGCGCAGTTTTTTCTGGAGCTGGCTGGCTTCCTGGAGAATGGCTTTCTTGTGTTCTTCAGCTTCTTTTTTTGCGTTATCCGAGAAGCGCTGGGCCTGGAAGAGGGTGGATTTCAGCATTTTCTCGTCGCCGACAATGGCGTCGAGACGTTCCTGAATTTCCTTGTTCTGCTGGTTCAACTGAATGATCTTCTCCTGGAGATCGGTGATGTAAGCCTCCACCTGCTCCTTGTCGTACCCCCGGAACGAGGTTTCAAATTCAGGAATTGCTGGTTCCATATGCCAATCCTCCACTTAGTACATTCGGAAAGAGCCCAGAATGAGGTTCTCCAGGAAACGTATGAGAATAAACACCACAATGGGTGAAAGATCGACGCCGCCAAGGGGCGGGATTATGCGCCTGAACGGCTCCAGCACCGGCTCGGTTATGCGATAGATAAACTGCACCACGGGATTATAGGGGTCGGGATTGATCCACGACATGAACACCCGCGCGATGAGAATCCAGGTATATATATTGATAACAAAACTGATGGTACTGACCAAGGTCATCAAAAAGCTTCCGCCAACACTACCCATTATAAACCTCTCCCAAGAGTTTTGCCTTGTCGTATGCCGCAGCCACTGCTTCGGCAAACGCCCCGCGTACCGCGGCCATTTCCAGGGCACAGATACCTTCTATAGTGGTTCCCCCCGGACTGCAAACTTTTTCGCGCAGCACCGCAGGATGCTCGCCCGTCTGCAGAATCATGGAGCCGGTTCCAAGAAGTGTCTGGGCCGCCAGGGCCTGGGCCACGGAGCGGCTGAGCCCCAGGCGTACGCCAGCGTCGGCCAGAGCTTCAGTCACCAGGCAGATATAGGCCGGTCCACCGCCGGAAAGGGCGGTGACGACATCAAGCTGCTTTTCTTCCAGTTCAAAGGCAACTCCCACCGCCTCAAAAAGTTCCTGGACTTCCCGGCGCCTGGACTCACTCAGGGTACTGTCAACACAGTAGCCAGTGGCACCGGCTCCCACCAGGGCAGGCGTATTGGGCATGGCCCGCACCACCTTGCGGCCGGGCAAATGCCGCTGCAGCACTGCCATGGGAATGCCGGCGGCCACCGAGATCAGGATATGTTCTTCTGAGCTCAGCAGGCCATGCAGTTTTTCGCAGACAGCTGCTATCTGCGCCGGTTTCACGCAGAGCAGGAGTATGCGGCAGGCATTCATATCGGCCAGGTCATTCGTGGTAGCGATGCCGGGAAAAGCCTGAGCGAGGGCTTCCAGGCGCCTGGGATCGATGTCGCAGCAGAGTACCTGCTGCGGCTGCGTCGCAGATTTCTGCAGAATTCCACGCACAAAGGCTTCTGCCATATTTCCGGAGCCGATAAACCCGTATTGATACTGATACACATGCTCTCCTTACAGCGTCCTGGCAGCGGGGAAACTGTCGTTATCCGCGCTGGCCAAAGATGGCTGATCCTATTCTTACCAGAGTACTGCCCTCACGGACAGCCAGGCTATAGTCGTCACTCATGCCCATGGACAGTTCGCCGCCCAGACCGGGAAACTCCTCCTGCATGCGCTGTCGCAGTTGCCTCATCTGACGGAAGTACAGGGTCGCGTCTTCGGAGGCAGGGGGAATACACATCAGTCCACGTACCTCAACATGGGGAAACGAGCGCAGCTGGCCGATAAATCCACTGAGGTCTGCGGGCTTCACTCCACCCTTCTGGGGTTCGTCGCCGATATTCACCTGCACCAGACAGCCCTGCACCAGCTTCAGGCTGGCAGCCTGTTTTTCCACAGCTTCTGCCAGGGAGAGGCGATCAAGGGAGTGAATCAGGTGCGCTTTGCCCACCACGTCCCGCGCTTTGCGGCTTTGCAGCTGGCCCACGAAGTGCCAGCGAATGTCCCGGGGAAGCTCCCGCACTTTCTGCAGAAATTCCGGCAGTCGATTTTCACCAAAATCGCGACACCCTGCACCATAGGCCTCCAAAACTGCGGAGGCCGGAAACGTTTTGGATACGGCCACCAGCACCGGAGATTCCTGCCCGGCCTGCTGGCTCAGGGCATGGATTTCGGCACAGATACGGGTGTAGTGAAGGGCTATTTCATCCATATAAACGCAAGCTCCCTTCCGGTATCGGAGCACCGTCGGTAGGAGAAGTATCCCGCACAGCATTTGGTACACTCTGCGGCAATATCTATATTGCCTGATAAAAAGCCCAACGACGACAATTGTAATACGGCAACTTTCCATAAATCAAGCAAAGAGTTACCATTTTGCCACTGCACCGCCCCCCCGTAACCACTGGCCGAGAATTTTTCCGCCAGATCCTGACCCACTTCGTAACAATTCCCACAGATCGACGGCCCGAGGAAGGCTTTACAGGCCGGGGCATACACCTGGGGCCATTGGCGGCTCACCTCCCCGAAGCAAGCTGCCAGAATATTGCCGAGCGCGCCTTTCCAGCCAGCATGCACTGCCGCCACGGCAATCAGCTGGTCGCTCTGGTCACGCAGTTCCAGAAGAATGGGCATGCAGTCGGCCGTCAGCACTCCAATGGCAACACCGGGCTGATCGGTCCAGAGGGCGTCAGCTTCAATGACTTCACCCTCAAGGGGCGCGCCAACATAGGCACTATGAATGCCATGCACCTGCAGCGGAAGGGAGATCGCAGCAATACCCAGAGAGCCCAGCAGGCCATCCCAGTTGCGCTGAACCGCTGATGGATCATCGCCAACACGCCACGACAGGTTCCCCCGGCCATAGGCACCAGAACTGAATCCGTTTCGGGCAGTGGTAAACCCGTGACTGATATCGGATGAGGCAAGAGAAGAAAAGAGTATTTCCACAGGCGAGTGGGAGGAGCGAAGGTACACCGATAATCCTTATGGGAAGAGCAATTATTGCGGTGAGAAAAAAGAGAAAAAGTGGTGGGGCTGGGGAGACTCGAACTCCCACGGCTTGTGGCCGCTGCCACCTGAAGACAGTGCGTCTACCAATTCCGCCACAGCCCCGAATTTGAATGCCTGACATATATAGGCAAATCGCCACGGGATGTCAATAGACGAATTCGGCAAATACAAGAAAATTGTCGAGGCGCACGGGGAGTGAATTCTCGCAGCGACTTTTCAATATTCCCTGTGATTTCTCATTCTTCATATGGTAACTTAAGGGATTAGGATGAATGAAAGAGGCTTCCCATGGGTACTGTGCGAAAACTCCTGTTCCCCATAGTCTTTTTTGGCGTATTACTGTACGCACTGTTTCATCTGATGACCCATGAATCCTTCCGACTGTACCGTGAAGGAATGGAGCACTACCGCCAGGAGGACTATCGTCAGGCCCACCAGCTTTTTGTACAGGCAGTGGACTCCTACCGCTACAATCAAAAGGCGCTGCTGATGCAGCGCAACTCCCGTTTTGCCCTGATGACGCTGGAAGTGGCGGAAACCATAGAGGATTTCCTGGAGAAATCCGACGCCGCCATAGCGGAAAAGGACTTTGACCGGGTGGAGCGACTTCTGGAGTCGGCGCTGCTGGCAATCGTCGAAGTCCGCAAAAGGGAACTTGGCGATCTGCCTCGCATTGACGCTCTGGAACAGCAGATATATCGCAAGCGCGACCATGCACGGGCCCTGGCCCGCCAGCACTATATCCAACAGGCACAGTCCTATGCCCGCGCCGGAGAGCTGCGCCTAGCGTACTCGTACTCTGAAAAAATTCGGCCCGTCGACCATGAGGTCCAGATGCTGCAGTCACGGCTTGCCATGGAAATCGCCCGCAGGGATATCACCCTGCTGCTGACGGAAAGTGAGCAAAACATCGCGGCCCACCAGGTGCGCTTTATCCTCTTCTGGCTCAACAAGGTACACCCGGACTCGGTGCACTTTAACGAAGCAACACGGCTGAAGCAGAATATCGAGAAACTTTTACAGGAGAGTACTCCATGAGTCGTATCGTCCAGCTTCTTGACTCCACAGAATCCTTTCCCAGCCCCTCAGGTGTCATCGCAGAAGTCGTGGAAACCCTGAACGACGACAATGTCAATTTCGAGAAAATCGCGCGTTCAATTTCCATGGACCCGACCCTGAGCGGGCGCATTCTCGGTATGGCCAACAGCGCCTACTACGCCCGCGGCAAGGAGTGCAGCAGTGTACAGAACGCGATCATGCGCATCGGTATGGACTCCCTGAGCGGTCTGGTTCTGGGCGCTTTTGCCGCACAGCTTGGCGAGCGCTCCAACATGGCCCAGCAGCACCTGAGCCAGTTCTGGCGTCACAGCCTCTGCGTGGCCATACTCAGCAAGACCATTGCCCGGGACAGCCGCCTGCCCCACAGTGAACTTGCCTATGTCACCGGCATCCTGCATAACATCGGCAGCCTCGCCATGCAGGTGCTTGATGACAGCAGCTACGGCGCCCTGGAGCTGAAAGTCCGTGCCGGCAGCGCCCTGAAGGAAGCGGAAGAAGAGCTGTATGGAGTGGATCACTGGAATCTCGGCCACCATATCGCCATGCGCTGGAAACTTCCCAAGCCCATCTGCGCCGCCATTGAAAACCACCACCGGGTTGACCACATGGACAGCCAGGATCCATATCGCGGATTGTCAGCCATTGTGGCCATGGGCGATATCCTCTCCAGGCACGTGTTCGCAGAAGAGCCCATTATAACCTTGGCACCGCATTCCGAATCCTATACAGTATTGGTGCAGGAAATTACGGGAACCACTGAAGAGAAGATACAGGAAGTGCTGCACAAAACATCTGCTCTCCAGGAAGAAATCTCATCACTGGTATCGGAGCTGCTCTAATGGAAATGCAACAGGTTACCTCACTGATCGACGATGTACTGAAAGGCCGCAAAACCCGCAAGGATCTGGATGAAGTTGCAGATCACGGGTTCCGCAGCGCGCTGCAGAAGATATCCTTCCTGGTGCTGGAAAAGCAGATTGCCTACCGCTCCCTCAATGACCTGCGCATCAATTACGATAAAATCATCAACGCGCTCTCCTGCGCCATAGTCCTGCTGCAAAGTGACCGCAACTTCCCCACCAAGGAAGATGCCGCCAGGCACGCCCTTGAGGTCGTGGCTCTGGAGATGCCCTTCCATAATATGGCCCTTTTCCTCTGCAACGAGGACTCGCTGGAGATGATCTCCAGCTATAATCGCGAGCACCAGAAGATAAGTCTTCCTGGAAAGGATACCGAACCCGTGACTTTCGCCATGGGCGAAGGTCTGACCGGCTGGGTTGCCCAGCACCGTGAAACCGCCCTGCTTGGTGATGTCACACGGGACACGCGTTTCACCGCTAAGGATGCGCTGGGTACTCCCATCAATTCACTTATCTGCACTCCACTCATCTGCCGCAAGGAGCTGCTGGGGGTTCTGTGCTTCTCCCATCATATCAAGGGCTTCTTCCATGAACACGATATCCGCATCTTTGAAACCCTCGGCGAATTCATGGCCTACTACCTCTACCACAACGTACTCATCTACAATGCCCAATCCAGCCCCGGGGAAGACACAGGCAACTGAATAACCCAAGGTGCCAGGTTGCCCGCGAACAAGGAGCAAGGGCGCTTCCCCTGCGCTTGCGGCAATGAGGCACCGCGGGCAAAGCCACAGATGGGTGATTTCCAGAGTCCGCCAATGTTGGATCGCTTTACCCTCAAGTTTCGCATCTTGTTGTCTTAGGTTAAGGTGTTATTATTCTGACATTTATATCGCGGAAACCGTATTGATTTTGAATGCTTGACTTATCTGGTATTCCACTTTTTGTTTCCGGATATTGTCCTTTTTGACCGCGCAAAAAGGACCCAAAAACGCGCCCCCCGAACGCCCGTTTTTCCGGCTCGTTTGCTCGCCTGTTCTGGAGATCCGGCAGCAGGCTGCTCAAAGAGGCCCATCTGCTGCGTTGCAGGGCATCGCTCGTCACTGCGACGTACAGGGAAGTACGCCTCCTTTCTCGCTTTGCCCGCGCCTTGCACCTGGGCCTCTTTGCGTTGCCTGACCCCTGCATCCCTGCAGTGCTGCCGGACCACTCACTTCCTGTGAGTGTCCCTTCGGGTCTTGCCAGCCAGGCGTCGCACTCACCGGACGGGCTCAGGGGGGAACTGTCTGCTTCTGTCTCTCCCCCGTGTACTTTCCCAGCCAGAACGCGCCGACTGTCAGGCTGCTGAAAAGCCTCATCTGCGGCGTTGCTCACCAGTGCTCGTCACTGCGACGTACAGGAAGTACGTCTCACTCCTCACCTTGCGTGCGCCTTGCACCTGAGAACTTTTCAATTGCCTGCATAACGCGATGGACCCGCAGGGTTGCCGCCACGAGGGCGGCAACCGCAAACCAAAAGCCACGGAGGGCGGTTGTTTGCGGTCCCCAGTTCCAGGCAAGCGGACGGCTGAAAAGGACAGCACTGGGGGTCGCTTTTACGCCACTTTTGGCGACCCAAAAGTGGCAAAAGAAACTCATAAACAGGGTGAGGGCAATGTCAAGCGACGCAGTCTGTGCAGAACCATTTCCTCCATTCCAACATAGTGCCAGGATCGGCGCAGTCAACCTGTCGTTTCGGGAGTGCGAAACTTCAGTTTACCGTAAAGCTACATGTATCTGGAGTTGCCACTAACACCCCAAGGCTATCAACATGTTATCAACAGGCACTTGGTAACAAAACACGGGAGAACCTGGAGAGCGTATTCGGCACGGGCAAAAAGTCACAGGCATATTCCATTGGGAAACTGCCACCCTGAGGCGCCACTGCCGAACCCACGCTAACCTACACCAAATAAAGAAGATAATCAGCGGGCAATCTCAAGAAATACGCAAAAGTGTCCGTTGAATTTACGACCTCCCAAGAACACCCGATGGAGCAGCCACCCTAACTCACCTGCCCACTGACCCTTGGAGCATCGACTTCTTCCCCTCAAAACAATGAAAACATCAACAGTTTTTCCACAACACCCCAACGCCTTTTCACTGTACATTTTTTATGGTTTTCGTATAGGCTGTCACAGAAAATCAACTGACCAGAATCGCCATACGGTCAAAGGAGAGAACATGAGCGGAATCGGTGCCGTACACTTGCTGGGAACCATGCTGGAGGGAGTCCATTACCGGACCCGTCCGCGCTACGCCCTCAAGGATGTCAAAGGGCAGCAGGATATGCAGATGAACATCAACACCAAGTACACCCGTCTGGATGACGAGAAGTACAAGGTCACCCTGATCACCGCCCTGGTGTTTGCCGAGGAGAAAACTGCCCCCTTTGTCATGGAAGTCGTACTTTCCGGCATTTTCGCCCTGAAGGATGACTTTGACGAAGAGGATCGTGAAATTATCCTCAACGTGAACTGCCCATCAATCCTCTTTCCGTACAGCCGCGAATGTGTGGCAAACCTCAGCATGCGCAGCGAATACGGCGCCATAACCCTGCCCAGCGTCAACTTCATGGAGCTGTACCAGGCAAAAAAAAATCGCCCGGCAGAGGCACCGAAGCAGCCCTCCGATGAGGAAACCACCAGCTGAAGCCCAGAATCATCGATAATCGTAACCCCTGCTGAAAGCCCGAAAAGGAGGTAAACATGTCCACAAAAAAGGTATGCGTTATTCTTGCTGGCTGCGGAGTTTTTGATGGTGCTGAGATCTACGAATCTGTCTTCACCCTGCTGGCCCTGGAAAAGGCCGGGGCAATCGTCACCTGCGTGGCACCGGATGTGGCCCAGATGCACGTCATCAACCATGCCACCGGTGAAGTGGCTGCCGGTGAAACACGCAATGTCTTCGTGGAATCGGCCCGGGTGGCGCGCGGCAATATCACTCCCATCGCCGATGTCAAGGGCAGCGACTTTGACGCCATCATTATGCCAGGTGGATTCGGTGTGGCCAAGAATCTCTCCACCTTCGCGACACAGGGCGCTGAGTGCAGCATACATCCTGAAGTGGAGCGGGTCCTGAAAGAAGCGTACTCCGCCAAAAAAGTGCTGGGAGCCATCTGCATAGCGCCAGCTGTTGTCGCCAGGGTTTTCGGCGACAATAATGTGAAACTTACTATAGGCAGCGATAGCGCCACGGCTGAACAGATCAGCAGAACCGGTGCGAATCACATAGAGGCACGGGTAACTGACGTGGTCGTTGACAATGAACACCGCATCGTCACGACCCCCGCCTACATGCTGGGGCAGAGGATGTCTGAAGTGAAATCGGGCATCGACAAGCTGGTACAGAACGTCCTCGAGTTGGCATAACCCCCCGTTTCACGATCCCCCCTTGAGCCGGAAGCCTTTTCCGGCTCTTTTTTTGAGGTCACCATGCACGTCCTGACACTCCACTCCCACGAACGCACCCAGTTCATTGAAATTACCCGCTCTCTCCACGAGGCTGTGCGGGAAAACGGCTGGAAAGATGGAATTCTCCTCGCTTTCACGCCCCACACCACGGCGGCTCTGACCATCAACGAAAATGCCGACCCCGATGTCGCGGTAGACCTGCAACACTTCCTCAAGAGCAGAATTCCTGCTGATCCTTCCTTCAGGCATATGGAAGGCAACTCCGACGCCCACATCAAATCAAGCCTGCTGGGCTGCTCCGCGCAGATGATCGTCGCCAGAGGAGCTCTGCAGCTTGGAACCTGGCAGGGGCTCTACTTCTGCGAATTTGACGGCCCACGCCAGCGTCAGGTCTATCTGCAATTCTGTCCCGCCTGAATTCGCCTTCTTTTGACGTAGCTCAAGGGAACTTTCTTCTACGCAGCTATATTTCCTCCAGAATACTCTTCAAGGAGGCTATCATGGCACTGATTCAGGAACTCATACACGATCACAAGGAACTCTTCTGCCTGCTGGACGAAGTGCGGCAGCTGGGAGTCGGCAATGAAACCGGACGTCAAAAGCTCATGGGGGCGAAAAAAGCGCTGCTGGCGCATCTGGAAAAGGAGGATCGCCACCTCTACCCCAAGCTGGAGCAGGCATCCCGCCAGGACCCGCGCCTGGGGAAAATATACTCCAGCTTTGCCAGTGAGATGGATGAAATATCCAGGTTCGCCGTGGCATTTTTTGAGCACCCCTGGGAAGAGAAGAACCGCCTGGATTTCGCACGGGATTTCGGCAAACTTTACGCAACCCTGCGCCAGAGAATCAGCCGTGAGGAATCAATCCTCTACCGGGAGTTTGAAAAGCTCAGCACCTGAAAAGCCCCTCAGCAGTCCGAGTGTCACAGATACTTGCGCTCAAAGGTAGTCACCTTGCGCATATAGTCGCGGGTCTCCTGGTAGGGCAGGTGCTGCACCAGATGGTGGTATACCTGCTGGGGCGACAGGGCGTTAATCCGGTCAAAGGCCCGGCTGCGATCGCTGTCAAAGGCGCGCAGGACATTGCCGCTGCCGGTATTGTATCCGGCGATCACACAGTACTCCCGTGACTGGGGGTGGGTAACGCGCGCCAGGTAGCGGTCGTTGAGGATAGAGAGGTAGGCTACGCCCATGCGGACGTTATTGCCGGGCACGAAGAGGTACTCCTTGGTGGGCGTGCCTGGCTGCCCGTAAATCAGTTCATGGGAATCGCGCCCGGCAGTGGTGGGGACAATCTGCATCAGGCCGTAGGCGGGAATATGGCTCATGGCGTGTGGATTAAAGCTGCTCTCCGCCTCCATGATGGCATAGATCAGGGGCTGCCGGATGCCGAAACGCTGGCTGTTGGTACTGACATATTCCTGATAGTGGCGCTGCTGATTTGATTGATAACCGTCCACCATGGCGAAGCTGACAAAATGACGAACCAGGCTCTGGGAGCGATCCTGCTGGTAGGCGGTCTGGATGAGGTAGCTGGCGTACTGCTGCGCGCGCCACTCCCAGCGGATGGGCTGGCCCTCGTGATCCAGTACCAGATTGTAGAGGAAAGGCTGACTGCCCACTTCCACCGCCCGGTCGCTGAGCAGATCAACCTTGCCGGGATCTTCCGGCGTCAGCAGAGTGGTGATGATGGCCTTTTCCAGAACCGTGCGGGGATTATCGCTGGCAATGGTCTCCACCCGGATACTGCCCGTCTCGAAGTTGACAATGGCACGGGTGTTGTAGTCGTCGGTATACTTGACATACTCGGTGGGACTGGCAATCCGTTCATCACCCCACTTGGCCCGCAGCCTGTCGGCCAGCTGCCGGAACTGCTGACGCACCAGCTCGTCCATCACGGTATTCCCCGTCGATGGGATTCCCGACGAAATCGTGTCCAGCCCCTCATCCACAGCGGCCTTTCCCATCTGCTCAAAATGGCGGCGCACTTCCCGGGAAGAGCAGCCGCTCAGGGGCAGCAGCGCCAGGGACAGCAGAACCGCGCGCCGGGGAAATGATGTCTGCCAGAAGGAGTGAGATGGCATCGGGCCAGGCCCTGGACGATTAATCAGCGGCACGCTGCTGCTGTTGCGGAACTTCAGCGCTGTCCATAACGCTGCCACCTTCGGTGTAGGCGCGCGTCTGCACCATGGCCAGAATCAGGCCCGTGGCCAGGAAAATAACCGCAGCAAACGCGGTGATCTTGATGAGAAAATTGGCACCACCGGTACCCAGAATGGAGTCGGAGCCACCCATCATGCCCATATCGGCACCCTTGCCCTTCTGAATCAGAACAAACGCGATAATGGCAATAGCCGCCAGAACATGCAGAATAACTAACAGTGTGGTCATGGGAAATTATACCTTTCTCTACTCTTCAGAAATTGCTTCAGAAATATCCGCACATATGCCGATATCAGCTCCTGCCCTCCACTGTGCCATGGAAATCATGCAGTCGCCTGACAGAAAAACAATGCAGAATATACTGATTCGCCTGGCAGGTCAACTTCCGGCGTTATACTGGCAGATACGCAGGAAACTCTCCACTTCAAGGCTCGCTCCACCGACCAGGGCTCCGTCGATATCGGGCTGAGCCATGAGGCTGTCAATATTCTCCGGCTTTACTGATCCACCGTAAAGAATCGGCACCCGCTGGCTGTCTCCCAGGGAGCGCAGGGTATCGCGAATCACGTCGTGAACCTCCTGAGCGTCAGCGGGCGTTGCCGTCTTGCCGGTGCCAATGGCCCACACCGGTTCATAGGCAATAATCAGGCGGGTGATATCCATGCCGGCAACGGCTGCTTCCACCTGCTGCCGCACAATCACCTGCGCCTCACCGGCTTCACGCTGCTCCAGGGTCTCGCCCACACAGATGATGGGAGTAATGTCACAGTTGAGCAGGGCAACAGCCTTCTGGTTCACCAGCACATCACTTTCACCAAAATACTGGCGACGCTCCGAGTGACCAACAATACCGTATTTCACCCCCATGGACTGCAGCATGGGTGCGGATATCTCTCCGGTATAGGCTCCCGACTCCTTGTGGTGAACATTCTGGGCGCCGACGGACACCGGCGTGCTTTTTACCGCCTCAAGGGCGCTCTCCAAAGAGAGAGCAGGGGGACAGAAGACAATTTCACGTCCGGCGGTGACGGTGCCAATACGCGACAGGAAACGCGCCAGAAAGGTGCGGGTATCCGCAGGCGCATAGTGCATTTTCCAGTTGCCGACAAGATACGTGGTACGCATGAAAACTACTCCAATTTATGACAGTGTCAGAATTTCGTTGGTCAGCTGGGTAAAGCTGCGGGAAAGGTGCGAAGTGATCTGGCTGTTGGCCACTGGCGTCGTGTAGCGACGAATGCTGGAGTCAATGGGCAGACTCGTCTCGAAGATATCCAGACCTTCCAACGCCGGCGCGTGCTCCCCCATGTTGATAACCCGGAAGGAGAGATCCGCCACACTGCTGACCAGATGCGCCATGGATTCCATGGCCCTGGCGTCCTCCACCTGAAAGGGCGAACGGTGGTTCAGGAAGAACATCCAGTTCCAGTACCTGGCACCCAGGGGAGGGTACTGGTTGAGGTTGACGTCAAGGACAATATAGGTGTAGGGCTCGCTTTGCAGCTCCTCCAGCAGACTCTCCCAGAACATGCCGAATCCGAAGCTGCCGGTGCCAAAAGGCAGCAGATCAACCCCCGGCGAGCGGGTAGGCACCACGTAATCGACGATGCGCTCGCCACCGCGATAGATATTCGTGATACCCGGCAGGCTTCTCTCGCAGCCCAGCAGTGTGGAGGCATCGCCCCCGGCCACATCCACCAGCAGAGTCTTCTTCTCGTATATACCAAGATTTGCGGCAATATTAACTGCTGTCGTCGTCTTGAAGCTGCCGTTGCGCGGATGGGTGATGGCAAATATCATCGTGTGCTCCTCCACTTAAGCTCGAAAGGCCAGTCAGCGGGCGTATGAAAGCTCGAGAATGCCCGTCTCTTCACCAAAAGGGGTAGCGTGGAATGTCATCTGCAGTCCAGTGCGGCCAGCCACCTGTTCGGCTTCGGGAACTTCCCGTTTCGTCTTCCAGAGCAGTAACTTACCTGTTTGCTTCAGGAATGGCAAGCCTATCTTGACCAGCAACGCGCTGTCGGCAACGGCGCGGAAAGTGACCACATCAGCCTTGGCGTGCAGCTGGGTCAGCTCCTCGGCGCGCCGGTCAAAGCACTCCACCCCCTGCAGGCCAAGCTTGCGTGCCATATGGCGCACAAAGGCAATCTTCTTGGAAATGGAGTCAACGGCGATCAGGTGGATATCGGGCCGCAGCATTTTCAGGGGCAGCCCCGGAAATCCGGCTCCACAGCCAATATCAATCACCAGCGCCCCCTGGGGCAGGAGCCCATCCACCCCATGAACCGAATCGAGAAAGTGACGATCGTAAACTTCCGCGCGCTCCGTGATTGCCGTCAACTTTTTGGCCCGATTCCAGCGAACCAGTTCCTGGCAGTACAGCTCGAATAGTGGCAGCAGCTCCTCGCGCCCCAGATCACGCAGAAAATTTTCAAAGGCGCTCACTGCTGGGCTCCGCGTTGCTGACGACGCAGGTTTTCCAGGTGGATGCTCAGCACGGAAACGGCGGCCGGGGTCACCCCGGAAATACGCAACGCCTGCCCCAGCGTGGCGGGGCGAATCTCCAGAAGCTTGGTCCGCACTTCGCGGGAAAGGCCGGAGACGCTTTCGTAGTCGAAACTGGCGGGAATCTGCACCCGGTCGAGCTTCATCTGGTGCTGGATAAATTTTTCTTCCCGCTGGATATAGCCTTCATACTGCAGCTGAATTTCCACCTGCTCCCGCACATCGGCGGGCAAGCCCGCCAGGCCCGCTCCCATCTGCACCAGATGTTTGTAGTGCACCTCGTGACGCTTCAGCAGAGCGGCTGCCCGCAAAGGCTCGGCCAACACCGCTGTGCCCAGTTCCGCCAGAAGCTGGTTCACTTCGGGAGCTGGTTTGACAGTCAGATTCTGCAGGCGCTTTTTTTCCGCCTCCACCATGGTTCGCTTGATCTCAAAGCGCCGGTAGCGCTCATCGCTCACCAGACCAACACGACGGCCAAGTTCTGTTAGACGCAGATCCGCGTTGTCCTCGCGCAGCACCAGGCGATGTTCGGCCCGGGAAGTGAACATGCGATAGGGCTCACGGGTACCCTTGGTCACCAGGTCGTCCACCATGACCCCGATATAGCCCTGTTCGCGACCAATGGTCACCGGTTCACGCCCGCTGGCGCGCAGCGCCGCATTGATCCCCGCCAGCAAACCCTGGGCCGCCGCCTCTTCATAGCCGCTGGTGCCGTTGATCTGCCCGGCGTGAAAGAGCCCCCGCACGGGTTTGGTCTCCAGGGTGGCGCAGAGTTGCGTGGGGGGAATAAAGTCATACTCAATGGCATAGGCGGGGCGCATCAACTCCACCCGCTCCAGGCCGGGAATGGTACGGTAAAACTCCATCTGAACATCCACAGGCAGCGACGTGCTCATGCCGTTGATGTAGAACTCATTGGTATCGTAGCCCTCGGGCTCCAGAAAAGTCTGATGACGATCCTTGTCGGGAAATTTGACCACCTTGTCCTCTATGGAAGGGCAATAGCGGGGGCCAATGCCAGTGATCTTGCCGCTGTAGAGAGCACTGCGCTCAATATTACGGCGAATGATCTCATGGGTCCGTTCGTTGGTCCAGCTGATCCAGCAGGGAACCTGAGACTGGCGGATGTGGGTATTCATAAAGGAAAACGGCCTGGGGTCAGGATCACCCGGCTGCTCCTCCATTCTGGAAAAGTCGATGGAGTGCCGGTTGACCCGGGCCGGGGTGCCGGTCTTCAGGCGCCCAAGCTCGAACCCGTGCTCCTGCAGGGATTCGGAGAGTCCAAGGGCGGGAGGCTCGCCCAGGCGACCAGCGGGGAAGCTCTCAAATCCGATATGCACCGTGCCATTCATGAAGGTTCCTGCCGTCAGCACCACCGCCCGCGCGTGGTAACGCACGCCGATCTGGCTGATAACGCCGGCAATCACCCCGTTTTGTGTAAAAATGCCCGTCACCATATCCTGGGTGATATGCAGATTGGGCTGCAGCTCCAGCACCTGCTTCATGCGCTTGCGGTAGAGCTGCTTGTCGGCCTGGGCACGGGAAGAACGCACCGCCGGACCCTTGCTGGTGTTGAGGGTGCGAAACTGAATACCCGTGGCATCGATGTTCAGGGCCATCTCACCCCCCAGGGCATCGATCTCCTTGACCAGATGGCCCTTGGCAACGCCGCCAATAGCAGGATTGCAGCTCATCTGAGCAATCGTGTCCAGATTGATGCTGAACAGGGCGGTGGAACAGCCCATGCGGGCCGCTGCCAGGGCCGCCTCGCAGCCAGCGTGGCCCGCTCCCACCACAATGACGTCAAAGGTGCGCGTATAGTTGAGCATAGGTGTTTCCTTCGCGGAAAATAGCCTCGCGGCCACGTGACGGGCCGGGAGCATGGGCAAAAAATTCAACCGGACAACTGCCCGGTTACTTTGCGCCATAAGTTATGGTATATTCAGCCCGAATTTGCAAGGAGAACCTCAATGCTCATCAGTGTCCTCGGTGCAGCGTACTTCGCCATCATGGAATTGTACGCCAGCTTCAGTAACTATCGCATCCTGCAACAGCAAATGGCGCGCCCTTCCTCTGAAGGCCTCTCCATTGAACATATCCGCTTCACCCAGCCAGTCCACGGCACCTTCATCCACATCCTCTTTGCCCTGGTGTGCTTTATTGCCCTGGAAGCCTTTGCCCTGGGCATTCTGTTCCTCATGATCTCTTTTTTGTATTTCTTCTACTCCATGAAAGGGATTGACC
This sequence comes from Desulfurispirillum indicum S5, assembly GCF_000177635.2. Taxonomy (NCBI): domain Bacteria; kingdom Pseudomonadati; phylum Chrysiogenota; class Chrysiogenia; order Chrysiogenales; family Chrysiogenaceae; genus Desulfurispirillum; species Desulfurispirillum indicum. Next base: position 136,621 of record NC_014836.1, on the reverse strand, counting down.
AGGCGCTGGTCCTGCAAGAGGCGTTTCGTCAGGCCGGTGCTGAACAGTTCATGGCAACGGTGCGCCTCTCCCTGGTACTGACCTCCCTGCCCTATGCCTATTTCCTGCTGCGCATCCTGCTGCACCTGGCATCGTGAGCAGCCGGATGTGCCATACCCTTCCTGAGGAACCACGCCCATGAATAGACGCTGCTCCCGGAACCTGTCCGCCATGGCAGAAGTATGGATCTGAAGTCTTCCGCAACACCAGCACGGCCTTCCCATCCGATGCCGGAACTGCTGGCCCCCGTATCCACCAGACAGATGCTGCTGGCGGCCATCCACAACGGTGCCGATGCCATCTATATGGGCATGCCCGGCTTTAACGCCCGCGCGCGCGCCAACACCATGGATATGGCGGAACTGGGGGAAAGCATTGCCCTGTGCCACCTGTACGGCCTGAAGGCCTATGTGGCCTGGAACACCCTGCTGCTGCCCGGCGAGCTGGAGAGCGCCCGCCACCTGATCCCGGAACTCATCGGACTCTGCCCCGATGCCATCATCGTACAGGATATCGGGCTGGCCCGCCTGATCCGCCATATCTGCCCCTCCCAGATCATTCACGCCTCCACCCAGATGACCATCACCAGCTCCTGGGCCATGGAGGCGCTGGAGGATCTGGACATCCGCCGCTTTATCCTGGCCCGTGAACTGAGCCTGCGGGAGCTGGAAACCATCCGTCAGCACACCACCCGCGAACTGGAAGTCTTCGTGCATGGCGCCCTGTGCATCAGCTGCTCGGGGCAGTGCCTCGCCTCCTTCGCCATGGGAGGGCGCTCCGCCAACCGGGGCCAGTGCGCCCAAAGCTGCCGCTTGCCCTACGATCTGCTCCTGGACGGCCAGGAGCAGGGTCCGGCGCGCTATCTGCTCTCCCCCACCGACCTGTGCACCACAGGCCAGGCCAGCACCCTGGCCCGCATGGGCATCCAATCCCTGAAAATTGAAGGCCGCCTGAAATCCCCCCACTATGTGGCCGCCGTGCTGCAGGCCTATGGGTCGGCCCTGGGGAGATGGCAGTGGCAAGCGCATATGCCACCCCCCCACGAAACCATGGCCCTGACCTTCGGCCGTCGGTTTTCCAGCGGCTGGCTGGAAGAGACCTTCCAGCGCACCCTCATGGAACCGGACTACTCCGGCGATCGCGGACTGCGCCTGGGTTCTGTCCACGCCGTACAGGGACAGCAGCTGCTGATCCATCAGGTGTGCCGCTACACCCCCCAGGCTGGCGATGGCCTGCTGCTGGTCCAGGGCAAGGCCGAGCACGGCGGGTCTGTCTATGGTGTGGCACAGGCCGGCACACAGCTGACCCTCACCATGGGACGGGAGTTCCCCGCCCACACCATTACGCCAGGGGCCGATGTCTTTATCACCAGCGCCCCGGCGGTGGAAAAAGAGCTGGAGCGCAGCTGGACAGATCAGCAGCGCCAGCGCACCATTCCCCTGCGCGCCCGTCTGCAGGGCCGCGCAGGAGCGCCACTGGAACTGCACCTGCACGATGAAGATGGCCACCATGTGCGCAACAGCAGCCAAATTGCGCTGGAACCCGCCAGCCGCGCTCCCCTGGATGAAACCACCCTGCGCAAGCACCTGGGTGCCCTGGGCCGCACCCCCTTTGCCATCGAACAGTGGGAGGTGGATGTGGAGCCGGGACTCTTTCTGCCCAACAGCGAGCTGAAGGAGCTCCGCCGTGCTGCGGTGGAAGCGCTCATCGCCCGGCGCTCCCACGGCACCCCACCTCCATGCGTGGTGTTGCCGCTTCCGGCAGTGACCCATGCTCCGCAATGTGCTGCACCCCGCCTGCACCTGCTGCTGCGGAATGAAGCGCAGCTGGATGCCCTGCCAGGAATCCAGCTGCCCATGGGAACCGTTTACCTTGACCTGCCTGCGGGCCAGGACCCCACAAGCGCCCTGCGGCGGCTGCGCGACCTGGGATATGCCACCGGCCTGTGCACTCCAGCCCTGCTCAAGCCCCACGACGGGCCATCCATGGAGGCGATTCTCAACCACAGTCCCGATACCCTGCTGATTCGCAGCCTGAGCTCCCTGGGCTTCGTGCTGGGGCAGAATGCCCACCCCACCCTGGTGGGCGATATGCGCCTGAACATCACCAACCCCCTGAGCTTCCGGTATTTCCTCGAAAAGGGGCTCCATCGCCTCTGCCCCTCGCCAGAGCTGGAGGAGAACCAGCTCTGGCTGCTTCTTGAGCAGGCAGACCCCGGTCGCATGGAAGTACCGGTGCATTTTCACCCGGCCATGTTTCACATGGGCTATTGCCTCTTCAGCGGGCACCTGGCCGCTGGCCGCCCGAAACCCGCCTGTGGGCTCCTGTGCCAGCACCATCTCCTGGAAATCCGCGACCGCAAAGGGCAACGGCACATGGTTCAGGCCGACGCCACCTGCGCCAATACCATCTACCACGGCCAAAGCCTGAACCAACTGCACACACTTCCGGGCTTGCTTGGCCGGGGGGTTCGTGATATTCGACTGGAGTTCCTGGACGAAACCCCGGCACAGGCACGAGGCATTCTGGAAGAGGCCGCCCGCCTGCTGACAGGCAAGGCATTGCAGCAGGCAGGAGCGTTCGCGCCAATGCCTTGATGGCGAACCTGGATAATATGGGCGCAAGTGCCGTTGTACCGCGAAGAGTGACGAAAGGAGTACCATGGAGAGCCTGCTGATGGTTGTGCTGTGCTTTATGGGTGGAGCCATCCTGCGCCACACCGGGCGCATCGCCGAGAATGCCCCCCAGGTGATCAACACCGTCATCATCTATATCAGCCTGCCCGCTCTGGTACTGCTGCAGATACACAGCCTGGAGTTTCAGCGGGAACTGCTGTTCACCGTGGCCATGCCCTGGCTGACCTTCGGCCTGGCCATCCCCTTCTTCCTCGTCGTCGGCAAACTGCTGAAGCTGGATCGCGCCACCGTGGGCTGCCTGATTCTGCTGGGGGGCATGGGCAACACTTCCTTTATCGGCCTGCCCATGATCGACGCATTTTACGGCTCCCATATGCTGGCGGTGGGTATTATCGCCGATCAGGCCGGCAGCTTTCTGGTGCTCTCCACCGCCGGCATTGTCACCGCAGGAATCTTTTCCTCCCGCGCCAACATCCGCCCCTCAGCCATTGCCCGCAAGATCCTCACCTTCCCACCCGCCATTGCCGCCATTGTGGCCCTGCTCCTGCGACCCATTGCCTATCCTCTGTGGTGGACGGATACCCTCAGCACCATCGGCAGCACCGTTCCCATGCTGGCCATGGTCTCGGTGGGCACCCTCTTTACCGTGCGGGGACTCCGGGGCCTTGAGCGGGAGCTGGCCCTGGGGCTTGGTTTCAAGATGCTGCTGGCTCCCCTGGCTATATTCGTCCTCTTTGTCCTGCTGCTGGGAGGCAGAGGGGAGATCGTGCAGGTCACCATCTTCGAAGCAGCCATGCCACCCATGATCGTGGGAGGCATCCTGGCCATGGAGTACGGCCTGCGTCCTCAACTGGTTCCCCTGCTTCTTGGGGTTGGGATTGTGTTTTCCTTTATCACGCTGCCCCTGTGGTGGCTGGCTCTGGGATGGGTGTAGTATGTGTCAACTCCTGGGAATGAACTGTAATGTCCCCACCGATATCTGTTTTTCCTTCGAGGGCTTCGCCGCCCGGGCCGGGCTGACCGACCACCACACCGACGGCTGGGGCATCGGCTTTTTTGAGGACGGCGGCTGCCGCACCTTCCTGGACTCCCTGCCCGCCAGTCAGTCGCCCATCGCCGCCCTGGTGAAACAGTATCCCATCAAATCCAGAAATGTCATTGCCCACATCCGCAAAGCCACCCACGGCCATGTCACCCTGGAGAACTGCCACCCCTTCGTGCGGGAGATGTGGGGAAAATACTGGCTCTTTGCCCATAACGGCGAACTGAACCATTTCCATCCGACCCTGGGTGGACGCTACAACCCCGTGGGCGACACCGACAGCGAGCGCGCCTTCTGCCTGATCCTGGAGCACCTGTTCCAGAGCTTTCCCCAGGGAAACCCCAACGCGGAAGCGCTGTACAGGGCCATGGCCGAAATTACCCGCCACATTGCCACCCACGGCATCTTCAATTTTCTGCTCTCCAACGGACAGTGGCTCTTTGCCCACTGCAGCACCAAACTCAACTATATTATTCGCGAGCATCCCTTCCAGTCCGCCCACCTGGTGGATCAGGACATTACCCTGGATTTCAGCCAGGTGACCACCCCCGCCGACCGGGTGACCGTCATCGCCACCACCCCACTTACCTATAACGAATCCTGGACCATGATCTGGCCCGGCGAACTGCTGCTCTTCCAGGATGGTATTCCCCGAAAATTCTGACTCCCGTGAGCTGACGCCTGCCATCACCCTGGATGGCAGAGTGCAGTATCTGGAGAACGATTCCAACATTCCCCTCTACCGCTATGAAAAAACGCTGATAACAGCTTCCCTCAACTATCGCTTCTAGGCCGTGCCACCCGATCCACCAGATAGACGATGGACTGGTAGCTGATGCCGCTGTGGCGAGCCAGGCCGATTTCGCAGGTACGGCTGTTGGAGTATCCGCTCTTACAGTCCGCGGGCAGGGCTGCCTTCAGGGGCGCCAGGGCCGAGGCGTTGAGCTCGGGGTAGTTGAACCCGCGGTCGCCGGCGAAGCCACAGCACTTGATTTCCGGGGGGGAAACCACGCTGCGGGCACAGGCGGCTGCCACGGCCTGGAATTTCGGCTGCAGGTTCATCTTGGTGGCGCTGCAGGTAATGTGAATGGCCACGGTTTCGGGCAGGGGCTCAATGTTCAGGTGCCCAAGCAGGTGGTCGTGAATGAATTCCACGGGTTCCAGCAACTTCAGTCGGGCATCCATGACCCGGCGCATGCGATAGAGGCAGGGGCTGGTGTCGCACAGCACGGGAATACGTCCACTGTCGCTGGCTGCCAGCAGGGCCTTTTCCAGCTCGCTGCTCTTGGCATCGGCCTCTTCCATGAAACCCTTGCTCTCAAAGGGAGTTCCACAACACAGAGCGTCCAGGTTTGCCGGATAAATCACCTCGTATCCCGCCTTTTCCAGCAGGCTGAGCATGGCTTCGGTCAGGCTGCGCTGGTCGAGGTCGCCGTGGGCGGGGCCCATGCTGCGGCTTACGCAGGCGGGGAAGTATACGACCTGCCTGGGCGCTTCGTCACCCATGCTCCTCCCAGACACGTTCGCTTCCTTCCCTGGCTCAAGTGTCTGCCGTTCGCCATCCTGGCTCACTCTCGGAGCATGGGTTGCTTCAACTTTTTTCGTATTGACTGGGCGAAACCAGGCCGCTTTGGGAAACCAGGGATCCCAGGCGGGAATTTTCCCACCACTGAGGCTGCGCACGGCGCGGCTTAGTCCACCCAGCAGGGATTTGCCGAGAACGCGGTGGGCAATGTGGGAGAAGCCCAGGGCCAGGGCTATGCCCTTGGTGAGGGGGGCGAAGTTGCGGGCGCACAGGCCGGCAATGCGTCTGCCCATGGTCTTGTTCTGAGTGCTGCGCAGGTTTTTCGTGTGGGAGCCGGTGTCAATGGCCACGGGGCAGGTGGTGGCACACAGTCCGTCGGCGGCGCAGGTGGCTTCGCCCATATACTGGTAGTCATCTTCCACCCGCTTCAGCAGCTCGCCGGATTGTCCGATGGCGCGCAGGCTGGTGATATAGCGCTGAGTGGTGATGCGCTGGCGCGGTGTCAGGGTCAGGTTGCGGGAGGGGCAGTTCACTTCGCAGAATCCGCACTCGATGCACTTGTCGATGATTTCATGGGTGGCGGGCAGGTGCTTGAGGTCCTTGAGGTGGGCCAGGGAGTCTTCGTTGATGATAACACCGGGGTTGAGGATACCCTGGGGGTCAAAGGTCTGCTTGATGCGCAGCATATAGCTGTATGCCTGTTTGCCCCACTCCATTTCCACAAAGGGAGCCATGTTGCGCCCGGTGCCGTGCTCGGCCTTGAGGGAGCCGCCGTACTGGCCAGTCACCGTGTTGCACACTTCCTGCATCAGGGCGTCGTACTGGCGTACCTGCTCTTCCTTGGCAAAGTCCTGGGTGAAGACAAAGTGTACGTTGCCGTCCAGGGCGTGGCCGAAGATGATGGAATCGGTGTAGCCGTATTCATCCAGCATGGCGCGCAGGCCGCTGATGGCGTCGGCCAGGTGCTCCATGGGATAGGCCACATCTTCAATGATAACGGTGGTACCCATGGTGCGCATGGCGCCCACGGCGGGAAAGAGCCCTTTGCGGATATTCCACAGCTGGGCGCACACGGCCTTGTCGGTGCTGAACTCCAGGGGGCGGGCGGTGGGAATGCCTTCCAGGGCGGCCACTGCGGCGTCAATCTTCCTATGCAGGGCGTCGTGGTTTTCGGCTTCCACTTCGATGAGCAGTCCGCACACTTCGCTGTCCAGGGTGCGCAGGTACTCGGGCATGCCCGCCTTGTCTTCGACAGATTGCAGGGACTTGCGATCCATCAGCTCCGCCGCCGAAACCAGATCGCGGTTCAGACGCATGACCGCCAGGCACGCCTGGCGGATATCGGGGAAGAGGGCCAGGGACGAGGCCTTGTGGCTGTGGTCGTGGACCGTGCGATAGGTAATACGTGCGATAAAGCCCAGGGTGCCTTCGGAGCCGATCATCAGGTGTTTGATGATATCAATGGGGTCATCAAAGTCCACGAAGGCATTGATGCCGTAACCGGTGGTGTTCTTGATCTTGAACTTGTGACGGATCAGAGCGCTGAGTTCGGCGTCTGCCCCAATGTCATCGCGCATGCTCTCCACAGCGCTGATCAGGTGGCCATGGCTCAGGCGAAAGGCCGCCACGGAATCGGGATCGGCCGTATCCAGCACGGTGCCATCGTGGAAGATGATGGTCATGTCCTGCACGGTCTTGTAGCTGTTGTCAGCCGTGCCGCAGCACATGCCGCTGGCGTTGTTGGCGGCAATACCGCCGATCATGGCGTGGTTGATGGAGGCGGGATCGGGGCCGATTTTGCGGCTGAAGGGTTTGAGGACACGGTTGGCCTCGGCGCCAATGACCGCCGGCCCCATGGTGATGGCGCAGCCATGGGCGTCCACATCACAGTGGGACCATCCCTCGGCGAGCATGACCAGTATGGAATCGGAGATGGCCTGGCCCGAAAGGCTGGTACCCGCCGCGCGGAACGTCAGGGCAATGTTCAGACGGGAAGCCACCTGCAGCAGGACAACCACCTGCTCGTTGCAGCCGGCCTTCACCACCAGTTTGGGAATCAGGCGGTAGAAGCTGGCATCAGTGCCATAGGCCAGAGTGCGCAAGGGGTCAGCGATAATGTCCTGGGGAGCAAAATGGGGGGCGATCTCCCGATAGAACTCCTGATAGGTGGAGGGGAGTTTGGCGATATCGCCTGGTCTCACCGAAAGGTTCATGTCATTTCCTTATTGTATGTAATGTGTTAGCTGGTCAGCAACGGTTTGGTCACGGTGGCGGAAGTCAGGAGCGCCTGCGGTTCAAAACCCACAATAAAGGCACCCCAGTGGCGATTCTCAAGGAAAATCGGTATGGAAAGATCATTGAGAATTTCCCCGGTATCCCTGAGATAGGTCTGCAGCAAAAAGGGTTCCTGGTGGCTGGCGCGACGACGTTCGGTCGGCGTGTTATTGTAGATGCGCATATGGCGACTGTACTGAATATCCCTTTCCCGATCACCGCTTGGCGGCAAAGAGACGTTGCTGTGGTGGGTGGGCAGATAGCCGTTGGCATCAATGCACAGAGCGTAACAGCAGCCGGGAATGGCGGCGCGGGCTTCGTCAAACAACCCCTGCAGGCGGGCCAGAAACACATCGGTGTACGAGGTGCGGTACTTCTGGGGATTGGTGCCGGAAACCGGGGCATAGGTGTGGTCGAAAAGGTTGGCACCACTCTCCAGGAGATCCGTCATGATAGCGTGTGCCTCCTGGTGATAGAGGTGCGTGACCTGCAGGATTTCCTCAAACACCCCCTGCCCCAGGTGAAAACTCAGCACATCGGCCTGCATGCTTTCGGTGATAGCCGAAAGCGCATCCAGACAGATGCCGGCGTCTTCCATCTGCTCCTTCACGCTGCTGCTCAGGGCACTGATGTCGGCCACCTGGCGACGAACTTCGCCGTTGGTGGTGGAAAGCTCTTCAATGGCAGAGGCTATCATCATAAGCTGGGTATTGGTTTGCTCAAAATCCTGCACCATATGGCGAAATTCCCCGGCCGTCTTTTCCACCACGACACTGGCCGCTCCCATCTGGGTGCGAATGCCGGAGGTCTCCTCTGCGGTGCGCTGTACCAGTGCATTCATATTCTGGATGTTCGCGGAAATTTCACTCGTGGCCTCACGGACCTTCTCGGCCAGCTTGCGCACTTCATCAGCCACCACGGCGAAACCGCGCCCGTTGTCACCAGCGCGGGCGGCCTCGATGGCAGCATTGAGTGCCAGCAGGTTGGTCTGTTCGGAAACATCGTTGATGATCAGGGCGATGTTATTGATGGTGCGGGAGTTCTCCCCCAGGCGATCCACCGTCCGACCGAACTCGTTGAGCATGGACGACACCCGGGCAATACCGTGGGATACTTCGGAAAGTTCATCCAGGGAGCTGCGGGCGCTCTCCAGGTTGCGGCTGGTTGACTGGGAAATTCCCTGCACGCTGCTGGAGATGTCCTCAATGGCGCGGACGCTTTCGTCACTGGCGATCAGGACTCCCCTGACATACTCTTCCTGGTGCTGGGTGTTCTGGATAGTCCTGCCCATATTCCACACCACTTTCATGGTCTCCATTGCCGTTCTGACACCCTGCTCCCGCAAAGAACCGATCATCGCGCGCAGCATGGTCATGAAGCCATTATACCCGGTGCCCATGGTACGGATTTCATCCACCGTGTAGGGAACGATATCCCGGGACAGGTCACGACGCTCCGTGGACTCACGGAAACTGCGGGTCATTCCGATGATGGGACGACGTATCAGGTAGCGCAGGAAAAGAGCGGCCCCCGCCATGGCCAGCACACTGACCAGAGTCAACACGGCTCCCCGGATAAACAGATCGCCCACCAGAGAGCTCACCTGCTGCCCGACTTCCGGAGCGCCCCCTGGCGCGGTCACCACCGCTGCCTCGATGGCGCCAAGCCCGCGGGTGTAGACGACAAAGGTCAGCACCTGCAGAATCAGCAGTACGCTGAGATTTCCGACGATCTTACGGGTTAACGTGGAGAAAAATCGCTTTTCGAGCCACTGGTAGAATACCTGAGCCATGCGCGTCATGGGGCTGCCCTCAGGGGCCACCTAGCCCCTGCTCTCCAGATTTTCCAGGAAGGTGCTCAGGTGCACCACCTGCATGTCCATCTCCTGTTTGGCGGCACCACCCCCGATCTGCATGACGCAGCCGGGGCAGTCGGTTATGAGGGTGGAGGCACCAGTGGCAGCGGCGTGCTCCAGTTTTTTGCCCAGGATTCCAGCGGAAACCTGCGGGTAGTCTACCGAGTAAGAGCCGGCAAAGCCACAGCAGACATCGGCGTGTTCCATGGGGGCGAACTGTTCACCCAGCAGGGACTTCAGCAGGTCGGCAGCGCTGGAGCCCATGCCGCGACCCATGTGGCAGGGGACATGGTAGGTGACTTTCTGGTGGCCGCCTGACTGGAACTGCAGTCCGGCCTTTTCCACAAAGGAGGCCAGGGTCATGGTCTTGGCGGCAACGCGCTGGCTGAGTTCTTCGTGCTGCCCGGCGGCGGCGTAGTGGGGAAACTCATGTTGCATGGCTGAGCCGCAGCTGGGGCAGAGCACCAGGATGGCTTCGTAGTCATCGGGATTGCGGAAGTGATCCAGGCACTGGTCCACGGTTTTCCCGGCGCTTTGTGCATCGCCGCCGAAGTGGGCTGGCAGGCCACAGCAGACGGCCTTGTCGGGGTAATCCACCTGATAGCCCGCCTTTTCCAGCAGGTTCACCAGAGCGGTTCCCATCTGGGGATAGAAATATTCCACGGCGCAGCCGGGGTAGAAGAAAACCTTCTTGGTGGATATTTTCGTTGGATGCTGCTTCATGCGATCGCTGAAGGTGGCGGATTCAAAGCGCGGCAACTTGCGGAAGTTGTGGCTGCCGGGCAGGGGCAGGTTCATGAGTCCACTGTGCTTGTCCACCAAGGGCTTCTGCGCAAAGGAAGCGGTTTTCATGGCAGCGCGGAACAGGGAGGGGTTGGCCAGCATGCCGCCGTAGATGGCGCGCTTGAGCAGAGGTACGCCGTGTTCCTTGCCATATCGCAAGCGAAGATGAGCGATAATGGCATGCAGATCGATGCCGGCGGGGCAATTGGCGCTGCAGGCCATGCAGGAAGAACACAGCTTCTGCAGGGCATTGGCCAGCTTGGCGTCGCCGAACATGGAGGTGTAGATCAGGCCGATGGCACCAATATACACGTCACCAAAGACATGGCCGCCCAGCAGCTCATAGACGGGGCAGACGTTGGCACAGCTGCCACAGCGGATACAGCCCAGGGCCTGGTTGACGTCCTGATCATTCTTGTATTTCAGGCGGCCATTATCCAGGAAAACGTAGTGCATCTGCTTGGCCTCACCGGCAGGAGTAACTTCCTGCCCCTGAATCCAGGTGACGTAGGTGCTGATGGTCTGCCCAGTGGCCGACTTGGGCAGCATGCGGATAACCTTGAGGGCATCGGTGAAGCTGGGGACCAGCTTTTCGTAGCCCAGCAGGACGATGTGCACCGGGGGCAGGGTGGTGGTCAGGCGGGCGTTGCCCTCGTTGGTGACAATGCCGATGGCGCCGCTGTCAGCGACGGCCACATTGGCACCGGTGATGCCCGCTCCGGCTTCAAAATAGGATGGGCGCAGGTGGTGACGAACAAACTCCACCATGGCGGGGATATCTTCGCTGAGACCTGCCTGCAGGCCATCGTTGAAAATATCACGGGCCTGGCCACGGGTCATGTGGATGGCCGGCATGACCATGTGGGAGGGATGCTGTTTGCCCACCTGCAGCAGGTATTCGCCCAGATCGGTCTCCACCACCTCCACACCCTCTTTTTCCAGGGCGCTGTTGAGGTGGGTCTCTTCACTGGTCATGGACTTGGATTTCACCGCCATGGTGGCACCAGCCTGCTGGCAGATTGTGGCAATGATGCGGTTGGCTTCTTCAGCAGTGGCTGCCTGGTGGACCATGGCCCCACCAGCTTCGGCGTTCTGTTTGAATTGCTGAAAGAGGGTGTCGATGTTGTGGCAGGAGTTCTGCTTTACCGCTGACAGCTCAGTACGCAGGGCGGCAAAGTCATGGGCGCTGTACGCCTTGTCACGGGAGATGCGATAGTTGCGCCCGAAATTTCGCAGCGCCTGGTAGAGAACCTTGTCGTCAATTTTTTCTCGGATCTGCTGGGGGATATTTCTCTTCATGGTTTCCTACCTGTCTTCCAGAATCAGGGCATGCATGTAGCGCGGCCCATGCACGCCGATGGTCAGTTCCCGCTCGATATCGGCGGTACGGCTGGCACCGGAGATAAAGGCCACAAAGCCCGCTTCGGCACCGGAGAGTTTCTCTTCCATATAGGCAGCCACGTCTTCCAGCTTTTCCACCAGGCGTGAGCGCTCCAGGATCACCACCAGGGTTTCGGCCATACAACTGGCCAGGCGAACTTCCGGATTACGCTGGTTGATGACAAAAGTACCGGTTTCACCGATAGCCCAGTCGGCTTCGAGAATACATACAGGGATACCGGCACGATCCACTGGGGTGGAGACTTCCGGTATCTCAAAGCGAGGGGCGCAGACCACACCCCCTTCCTGCAGAAAGGATTCTATGGATGATGTCAGCTCTGCCGCCGGGATAACCCGGGTCTGCATGGCAGCCACTGCACAGTGCTGGAGAAATTTTTCAAGCATAGGGCACCGCCGTTTCAATTGGTAATACCAACATGATATACCCCATGATTATTTTGTCAACACCGTTCGATGAACACCCCAACAGTTCAGCCGAACCGCACAGAATAGCCGCTAACTACAATGCAGGCACCACATTCTCCAATATGAAAAAATAGAACCAATTTTTATTTTGCAAAAAAGTTTCTTGACATCGCCACGGCAATTCCCTATTTTTCCCATCAACAACCTATTGGTATTACCAATTTAAGCCGGGCAAACGCCCGCGGACAAGGAAAGAGCCCATGAACCAGACTCTATTGTCACTCCTCGCTTTCACCCCACTCATTTTAGCCGCTGTGCTGCTGGTGGGACTGAACTGGCCGGCACGCCGCGCCATGCCCGTCGTCTTCCTCACCACTGCAGCCATTGGTCTGACCGCCTGGGAGATGAGTTTCACCCGCATTGTCGCCTCTTCCCTCCAAGGTCTGATCCTGACCGCCTCAGTTCTGTGGATCATTTTCGGCGCCATCCTGCTGCTGAACACCATGAAACACTCCGGAGCCGTCACGGCCATCCGGGGCGGATTCTCCAGCGTCAGTGCCGACCGCCGAGTTCAGGTCATTATTGTCGCCTGGCTCTTCGGCTGTTTCATTGAAGGCGCCTCCGGCTTCGGCACTCCCGCCGCCATCGCGGCGCCCCTGCTGGTGGCCATTGGCTTCCCCGCCCTCGCAGCCGTCACCATGGGCATGATGATCCAGTCCACCCCCGTCTCCTTTGGTGCCGTGGGAACACCGATCGTCATTGGCGTCAGTGCTGGCCTTGACCGCGAAGGCATCAGCGCCACCCTGATCGAAAATCAGTCCAGCTGGGAAGTCTTCTACCAGCTCATCACCTCCCAGGTCGCCATCACTCACGCCATCGTGGGCCTGTTCATGCCCCTGCTCATGTGCATCATGCTCACCCGCTTCTTCGGCAAGAACAAGTCCTGGACCGAAGGGCTTTCCATCGCACCCTTTGCCATCTTTGCCGGACTCGCCTTTGTGCTGCCCTACGCCGCTGCCGGCGTCTTCCTCGGACCAGAGTTCCCCTCCCTGATCGGCGCCCTGGTAGGCCTGGCTGTGGTTGTTCCCGCCGCCAAAGCCGGATTCCTGGTGCCCAAGAAGTCATGGGATTTTGCCGCCCCCAAAGAGTGGCCCGTTGACTGGATGGGCAGCATTGAAATCAAGCTGGACGCCCTGGCTGGACGCGCCCCCATGTCCGGAGTCATGGCCTGGACTCCTTACCTGCTGCTGGCGCTTATCCTGGTGATCTCCCGCGTGGTGCCTGAAGTCAAGTCATTCTTCACAAGCTTCCTGAGCTTTGGCTGGTCCAATATTCTGGGCGAAGCGGGTGTCTCCGGTAGCATTCAGCCCCTCTACCTGCCTGGTGGTATCATGGTGATGGTGGTGTTCATCACCTACTTCCTGCACCGCATGAGCTTCAAGGAGATGAAGGCAGCCGTGGGCGAGTCCTCCCGCACGCTGCTGGGCGCAGGTTTCGTGCTCATCTTCACCATACCCATGGTGCGCATCCTCATAAACTCCGGCGTCAATGCAGCCGACCTGCCCTCCATGCCCATTGCCATGGCCCAGCTGGTGGCTAACTCCGTGGGCAATATCTATCCCTTCTTCGCCCCTGCTGTCGGTGGCCTGGGAGCCTTTATTGCCGGCTCCAACACCGTATCCAACCTGATGCTGGTGCAATTCCAGTTCAGTGTCGGTGAATTGCTGGGTATCTCTGGCGCGCTGCTGGTCGCCATGCAGGCCGTAGGCGCTGCCGCCGGAAACATGATCGCCATCCACAATGTGGTTGCCGCTTCCGCCACCGTTGGCCTGCTGGGCCGCGAAGGGCGCACCCTGCGCATGACCGCCATACCCACACTCTATTACCTGGTCTTTGCCGGCATTATCGCCCTGATTGCCGTCTTCGTGCTGGGGGTAGCCGATCCGCTGATGGGCTAAAAACTACCAAAAACAACCCACCCACCACCCGGGCCCGGTAAGCAGCAGTGTCGCTTGCCGGGCCCGAAAAGCATCGGCAAATTGCTTGACAGCCCACGGCTCCAGGTCTAATCTTTGAGGATTCCTCTCTCTACATGCACTGAATACCCACGCGGGAACTGTCTTCGGAGCCACCAATGAGCCAGACCATGGAAATGTTTGAAAAAATCAAACCAAAGCGCATCAGCGACGAAATATACAAGCAGATAAAAGAACTTATTCTGTCAGGCAAGCTGCAGCCGGGACAAAAGCTGCCACCGGAACGGGAGCTGGCTGCCAATATGGGGGTCAGCCGCCCCAGCCTGCGCGAAGCCATTCATCGCCTGGAGGCCCAGGGGTTTGTTTACAATGTTCAGGGCAGTGGCACTTTTGTGCGCTCCATGACACAAAATTCCATGGGTATCGCCATTGATGAGTTTTTCAAGCGTGACGAATCCATATTTGATGCGGTGGAAATGCGTAAAGTGCTGGAAACCTGGGCCGCCCGCATTGCCGCTGAACGGGCAACCGATGAGGAAATAGCGCAGATGGAGGAGTATCTCGAGGAGATGCGCATCGCCTGCGAGCAAACCCAGGTAGGCCACGAGCCGGATGCCAGCTTTCACTCCACCATCAGCCACGCCACCCACAATGTACTGCTGGTACATATTATGAACACCATCCACCACTGGGTGGAACAGGTCTCCTTTGAGGTACGCTCCCGGATGTTTCAGGATCCGAACCATCACAATCTACTCTACCGTCAACACCGTGCCGTCTTCGAAGCCATACGGGATCGCGACCCGGAACGAGCCACGTTGGCCATGCTGGACCATATGAAGTACATTGAGGATCAAACCCGCAAAATATTTTCCCCCAAAGAGTGACGACATCTCCTCCTGAGGACGAGAAAGAACTGCGACATGAGGCAGCTTGCTCAGATACCTCAAAACAAGCAGGCAATTGAAAACACTCAGGTCGCCAAAATGAAGCATTGCTCGCGCAGTGTCCAGCAAGCAGCGCCCCATACAGGAATTTTTCAGCACCCCGTAGCACACGCAAAAAAAGCCCTGACTCCGGAGAGTCAGGGCTTTCATGATTTCAGGAAAATTTTCCTCAGAAACCTTTGGGGCGAGCTTCGTTGACGCGCAGATTGCGGCCACCCAGCTCATAGCCGTTGAGAGCTTCAACTGCAGCAGCACAATCCTTCTCATCCATTTCAACAAAACCAAAACCACGCAGGCGGCCAGTTTCACGGTCAGAGATAAGTTTTACGGAGTACACGTCACCGTATTGTGCAAAGAGGTTTCCGAGTTCGTCTTCGGTAGTGGTGAAAGGCAGATTTCCAGCATAGATAGATTTCACAGACATTCTGAATCCTTGGGAGTAGTATCGCCGGGGCGACAGGTGGGAAAGAAAAAAAGCACCGGCCCAACAGCTGAGCCAGTGCCTTGAGGTTACGGAGAAGTGTTGCTCAGAAGCCTTTAGGGCGAGCTTCGTTGACGCGCAGCTTGCGGCCACCGAATTCGAAACCGTTGAGAGCTTCAACTGCCGCTTCGCAGTCTTTCTCTTCCATTTCAACGAAACCAAAGCCGCGCAGTCTGCCAGTTTCACGGTCAGAGATGAGTTTTACAGAGTAAACATCTCCGTATTGAGCAAAGAGGTTTCCGAGTTCGTCTTCAGTCGTCGTGAAAGGCAAGTTACCGGCATAGATAGATTTCATCATTCAATAGATCCTTAAAAAGTGTAATCGTTGGTGTTCACGATACAAGAAAGGCAAAAAGACTTGTCCTGCGAGCGGAAAAACAACATGGGTACATCTTGTAACAGAAAGAATGTCAGCTGTCACCAAAAAACCGTAATCCATGCAAATATTTTCCTGGCAGCGTCTTTCCAGGGAGCTCTCTTGAATTCCCACGGGTTTGCCGCTATGATCTGCGGCTATCACAGAACCTTGCCTGAGCACTTGGAATACTTTACATCAGGCAGGCCGTTGAAAACCCACAGATGCAGGCGCACGCCAGGCTTGGTGCGAAGTGCACGCAAAGTGCGCTGCTGCGCGTGAGCGTCCGGCGGACAGCACCGTAAATGGTTTCAGCAGCCTGTTGACAGGACGCCCGATGCTGCACGACTATCATGTCCACCTCGAAAGTGGCCCCTACACGGCACAGTGGATCCGCCAGTACTACGACACTGCCATGGAACGCGGCTTGAGCGAACTGGGTTTCAGCGAGCACGCCTACCGATTCAGCCAGGCCAGCAGCCTGCTGGAAACCTCCTGGGCGGACGCAGCCTTTCACTACGATGTTCACGAGTACGTACATGCCGTTGAGCAGGCCCGCCAGCAGGGCATGGCAGTGAAAACCGGAATAGAGATGGACTATATCCCTTCCCGCGAAGCGGGTATACGCGCCTTCCTGGAATCAGTCCACTGGGATTATATCATCGGCAGTGTCCACTGGATCGGCGACTGGGGATTCGACCTGCCTCGTTTTGCCCATGAGTGGAAAGAACGCGATGTGGTGGATGTCTACTACAGTTACTATGAAATTCTGCAGATGGCCATCCGCAGCCAGCTTTTTGATATCATCGGCCACTTCGACCTGATCAAGGTATTCGGCTACCGGCCACCCCGCAATGTCATCATGACAGCGGTATACGAGAGTACGATACGCCTGATGAAAGACTATGACATGGTACTGGAAATCAATACCGCCGGCCTGTACAAGCCTGCCGGGCAGATCTATCCCGCGCCGGAGATCCTGCAGATGGCCGGGAAGTACAGGCTGCCGGTCATTATCACCAGTGATGCCCACTGCCCCGAGCATGTGGGTCGCGATTTCCCCCTGGCACAGCGGATGGCCCGCGAAGCGGACATCACCACCCTGGTACGTTTTGAGAAAAGGAAACGACAGTATGTCCCACTTCTGGCATAAGCCTCTGGAAGGTCTGATTTTTGATGTGGATGGAACCCTGCTGGACAGCCGGGATGTCATCGTCTACTCCCTGGTGGACACCGCCCGCCAGCTGCTGAACCTGGAGCTGGATCCCGATGAGCTTGACTGGGTCATGGGCAGTCCAGGAGCCGTTACCCTGAAAAAACTGGGATACCACGACCCCCAGCACGGTATACGCCAGTGGTACGAAAATTACGCGAACCATGAAGAGAAGCTGGGGTTTTACGATGGAATGGAAGAGGTGCTGGTGCGGCTTCGGCAGCGTTATGGGCGCATGGGTGTTGTTACCAACAATCTGCGTTTCAAGTACAAGCTCATGGAAAACCGCTTTGACCTTGACCGCTTTTTCGACCCGGCTATCTGTGTCGATGATATTGCCCGGCCAAAGCCCTATCCGGACCCCATGCTGGAAGTGTGCCGCCAATGGAGTATCTCACCGCGCAAAGCCGTGTATATCGGCGATTCCGAAAATGATCTGCACAGTGCTCACAGCGCCGGTGCCGAATTCATCTGCGCTGGCTGGGGTGCCTATGACAGGGCCTTTTTTCAGAAAAAAGGGGTTCCCATCCTGGAAACCCCTGAAGAATTATTACATCTGCTACCCTGAGTGGGATTGAAAGAAGCGCTCAGTCCTTGACCGGCTTCATCTTGCTGACCCGCTGTTCAAAGGCGCGGTTCAGGACACCGTACTGATCACCGGGCAGGTTCTCCTTGGCCAGCTCCAGCAGGACATCGCGCTCTCGCTGGAACCGCTGAATCTTCTCCTCCTGACGGGAGAAGTCCAGATCCACCTGACCACTGAGCTTGTTGGCATAGTCCACCGCTTCGTTGCGCTCCTGCAGATAGCGATTTCGATCGTCTCGCAACTGGGCAATGCGCTTGTCCTTGAGATGGATGACAATGACGGCAAAGGCCATCATCAGCACAAAGAGTATATAGCCACCAAGCTCAAAAAGTCCCATGATACGCCCTCCGGAAAGCTTTGGTCACAGAATCTTAGCGGATTATACACGGCCGGGGAAGCTCAGGCAAAAGAAAGTTCCCAGCGGGCCTTTCGCCTATCCACCCGGGCGGCCAGCTCCCGCAACGCTGTGCGCAGACCTTCCTCCACCACAGGATGGTAAAAGGGCAGACGAATCATCTCAAACACGTCCAGCCCACGCTCCATAGCCCAGGCCAGCTCATGGGCGATGTGCTCTCCAGCCGGGCCCATCATTTCCGCTCCCAGCAGCGCACCGCTGTCACGGTGCCCATAAACGCGCAGCAACCCACAATTTCTACCCATAACCAGACTGCGCCCCTGTCCTTCAAAACTCACCTGCCCCACCTCGAAAGGGGTACCAGCATCACGCAGCTGCTGGTACGTCTGCCCCACCTGCATCACATTGGGATCGGTAAAGACCACCAGCAAAGGCGTCTTGCGCCGGAAACGCTGCACGGAATTCACGGCATTGTAACCGGCAATGCGCCCTTCATCGGAGGCTTCGTGGAGCACCGGCAGGCTGCCCGTCACATCGCCGGCGATAAACAGTGGCAGATCACCCACCTGCATGGTCTGGGGGTCAAACAGGGGAATGCCATGTTCGTCACGGGGGATATCCAGCGGCTCCAGTCCCAGATCATCAAGGTTCGGGCGACGCCCCTGTGCCGCCAGGATACCATCGACCTCCACCGAGCCTTCCGGCCAGACGATACGCACCTTTGAAGCTCCCGCGATGGGTTCAACCCGGATATCGCGCGAGAAGCGCAGTGGAAATTCCCTGCTGTAGGCTGTTACAGCAGAGGTGTTCAGTTCGGGATCCGTGATGCCGGCTACCCGTCCAGAGCGTCCGAAGGCAGTAACTTCAACTCCCATGCGTGCCAGTGCCTGGCCAAGCTCCAGACCAATAACACCGGTTCCCATGACCGCCAGGGAGGCGGGAAAGTCTTCCTGCTCAAAAAGGGTATCGCTGGTATAGACCGGCACTGGCAAGCGCTCCCAGCCCTCGGGGACAAAGGGGCGTGATCCGGTGGCAAGAATGACTTTGCCGGCTTTGATCTTCTGTCCGTCTACGTCCAGGATATTCATCCCGCAAAATCGGGCCTTACCGCGAATATAGCGATCCCCCGCCCGTGCCACCGTACCGCCCATGACACTGGCCACAAAACGGTCACGCATTTTGCGCACATGGGCCATGGCAGCAGGAATATCCAGACGCAGGTGCTCAGCACCCATGATGCCCTCGGTGGCCAGGTATTCGCGCCGGTGGAAATCTTCGGCAACCTGAATCATCACCTTGGAGGGCATGCAGCCGACACGGGCACAGGTCGTGCCCCCCACACCGGCTTCTATGATCACCACATTCTCCGTGACCCGATTGACCTCGCTGAAAGCCGTCAATCCGGCAGATCCGGCTCCGATAATGGCTACATCAACTTCACGCATGGCCTCTTCCCTCCCTTTCCGTTGCTGGTTCGCCCAGCGGGTGATTAAACATGACAAACTTACTCAAGTTTCGCATCTTGCTGCCTTGGACTAAGGCATTATTATCCTAGCCTTTACATCACTAAAACCGTATTGATTTTAATTACTTGAATCATCTGGTATTCCTCTTTCTGTTTCCAGATATTACCCTTTTTGCGCGGTCAAAAAGGGTACAAAAACGCGCCCCCCGAACGCCCGTTCTTCCGGTTCGCCTGCTCGCCTGTCCTGGAGATCCGGCAGCAGGCTGCTCAAAGAGCCCCATCTGCTGCGTTGCCTGACCCCTGCTTCCCTGCAGTGCTGCCGGACCACCTGCTTCCTGCAGGTGTCCCGTTCGGGTCTTGCCTGCATAACGCGATGGATCCGCAGGGTTGCCGCCACGAGGGCGGCAACCGCAAACCAAAAGCCACGGAGGGCGGTTGTTTGCGGTCCCCAGTTCCAGGCAAGCGGACGGCTGAAAAGGACAGCACTGGGGAACGCTTCCCAGCCACTTTGGGCGGGTCCAAAGTGGCAAAAGAAATGCAGTCTGAGCAGAACCATTTCGGCCATTCCAGCATTGCATGTGGGTCAGCGCCGACAACCTGCCGTTTCGGGGGTGCGAAAGTTGAGAAACTTACCATTGAAGAGCGGGTTTTCACACTCCCATCAACTGTAAAAACAGTGGCAGCAAGAAAGCGCTGAAAAGGCCTGTCAATCCCATGGCCAGACCAGCAAAAGCTCCGGCCGCAGGGCTGATGCTGAAAGCGTAAGCAGTTCCAAAGCCGTGGGCCACCAGACCCATGGTGAAGCCCTGGGTATTCTCGTCTTTCTCCCGGATCAGCTTCAGCACCAGCGGCCCCACAATACTGCCGGAGACGCCCGTGATAATAACCAGAGCCGCGGTCAGTGATCCAAGACCACCAAGGGTTTCGCTGATGCCCATGGCAATCGGGGTGGTAACCGATTTTGGCGCCAGAGAAATCAGCAGCTCCCGGGACTGATCAAAATACATGCCGATGGCCACCGCTGAAACGGCGCAGACGGTCAGGCCACACAGGCAGGCCACCATGATGGGCACCAGCAGGCGGCGTATCTGGGCAAACTGGTCGTACAGGGGAATGGCCAAAGCCACCGTGGCAGGCCCCAGCAGAAAGTGGATCAGGGAGACGGAGGCGAAGTACTCCTCATGGGAAACCCCCGTGGCCACCAGGGCAACGCAGACGAGAAAAATGCTGATCAGCGCCGGATTAACCAGGGCATTTCGCCTGGCTTTGATATTGAGCCAGCTGCCCAGTAAGAAGGCCGTAATGGTAATGCCCAGCCACAGCAGCGAGCTTTCGAGCACCCATTCCATCATGACGCTGACCTCCCGGAGCGCTGCTGGCGTCGCATCAGCAGGCGAAAAACCAGGGCGGTCGTGATAATGCCCAGGATGGTGCTGCCGAGAATGGCCACGGTCAGGGGAAACCAGATTTCATACATAAAGACCCGGTGCGCCATGATTCCTGTCACGGCAATGGGCACAAAGAGCAGGGCAAGATAGCGCAGCAGCCCGTCAGTGGCACTGCGCAGGGTGGCCGGAACATCGCGATAGACAATAACCACACCCAGCAGCAGCACCATGCCAGCCACCGGCCCGGGCAACGGCAGCCCCAGGGAACGAACCAGTACTTCCCCTCCCAATTGACAAAACAGTATCAAGAGTATGCCACCCAGCATAGGCCCCCTCCAGAAATGAAATGTAACGATACGCACCTTGGGGCGTCAACACCTGCCCCTATAAAATCAGGAATAATTATTACCGATTTCGTTGGGCAAGAGGAATTGACGCAATGTATTTCATGGCGTACATATAAAGAGTATATCAGGTGTCGACTTTGCGCGACCATGATTTTCCCTGCCCGAGGATTCATTATGCACTCCAGCTTCAGTCAGGGCCTCCCTGTCAGCATAGCTTCCGACGTCTTTCTGGTGCGCATGCGGCAGAAGCCCCACAGTCGCACCTACTGGCTGGAAAACCAGCACGAAAGCGTCCTGTTCAATCCCGGGGGAACCCTTGGACAGGAAGAGGATTTTGAGCGCATCCGCCGGGATTTCCCCCTGGAACGGATCCGCTATATAGTGGTAAACAGTGCCCTTCCAGAGGCGTGTGGAGCTTTGCCCTACCTGGAAAAACGCATTGGGCGCGACGATCTGCTCATCGTCACCCAGGGGCAGATGGCGGACAGCCTGCGGCAGATGGGGGTACGCTCCTCCATCTACCCCATTGATCAGCGCAACTTTCAGCTTTCGCGACCCGGCTTTCTCTGCCACTTTATTCCGACGCCCTACTGTCCCTGCCCCGGCTCCTTTGTGACCTGCTTTCCCGAAAAGGGGCTGCTCTTCTCCGGGGAACTCTTCGGCAACACCCTGAGTGCAGGAATTCTGCACCATGAAGACGATTTCGAAGCCATTGCCCAGTATCACTCTCAGGCCATACCCAACAGTCAGTTGCTCGGGCTGGCACTGAGTCGTATCCAGAGCCTGACAGTACAAACCATCCTGCCCAATCGCGGCCCCGTGATCACCGCAACCGACATTGCCGCGCTCACCTCGGGCATGGAGGCCATGGCCGCGCTGCTCAGCAAAAAGAGCATCCAGGCCGCCCTGGAGACCTATGGTGAAGTGGTGGAGCGCAAGCACCTGGAGCAGGCCCTGGAGAAGTCCCACCAGCTGGAGCAGGAAGTTACCCAGCAGGCGGCCCTGCTGGACATTGTCACCAATTCGGTGTCGGATCTCATTTTCTACAAGGATTGCCAGCTTCGCTACATCGGCTGCAACAAAGCTTTCGCCGACTTTGTCGGGCTCAGCACAGAAGATATTGTCGACAAGAGCGACGAGGACCTCTTTGAGCCAACCTATGCCCGATTCTTTCGCTTGTTTGAAGAGAAGGTATTGGCTCGTCAACAGCCCGAGGCGTCTTTGGGCTGGTCGTGGAAGGACGATAACCCCGAGGAAATGCGACGCTTTATCTCCAGCACATCACTGTTGCGCAGCCACAGCGGTCAGGTGATCGGCATTGTCACCGTCAGTCGCGACTGGACCCGCCAGTGGAAAGCGGAACAGAAGCTGGCATCCCTGAACCGCCACCTGGAAGAGCGGGTTCAGGAGGAGCTGGAAAAAAACCGCAAACAGAATGCCCTGATTCTGCAGCAATCCCGTCACGCCATTATGGGGGAAATGCTCTCCATGATTGCCCACCAGTGGCGCCAGCCCCTCTCAGCCATCTCCATGGCCGTTGGCACCCTGGACACCTACCAGCAGATGGGTATTCTCACCGAAAAGGACATCAACGTAGCTGTCACCGATATTGAACAGCAGACCGACTACCTTTCACGGGTCATTGAAGACTTCCGCAACTTTTTCCGCCCCACCTCCTCGCGGGAAGATATTCCCATACCGGATCTGGTCAGCCGCTGCCTGGCCCTGATGGGTCATCTGTTCGCCCGCAACAGTATCGTCCTGCAGAATTTGACCGCCACCAGGGAGCCCGTCAATGTTCACACCAATGAAATCATTCAGGTTATTGTCAATATCCTGAAAAACGCCTTTGATGTCCTTTCTGAACGATCTGTTGAAAATCCCGTTGTGACTTTCCGTGATTCGGTGGAGGATGGGGAGCTCTGTCTGGAAATAGAAGACAACGGCGGAGGCATTCCCGAAAAGTTTCTGCCCCTGATCTTTGATCCCTATTTCAGCACCAAGGAAAACAAGAATGGAACAGGCCTTGGGCTCTACATGTCCAAGGTCATTATGGAAGAACACAATCACGGCTCCATCCATGCCCGCAACAGTGCTGGCGGAGCCGTATTTCAATTGCGCTTTCACCGCAACAGGAGCACTCCATGAAGACCATCAAGCAACTGGAAGTCTTTGCCGCCAAACAGAGCATTCTCATCGCTGAAGATGAAGAGATCCTCGGCCGCCAGCTTGGCGAACTGCTGGGGAAATTCTTCCTGAAAGTCGATGTGGCCAGGGACGGGCAGGATGCCCTGGAGCTCTACCGCAAAAACGACGGCTACGATATTGTCATAACTGACATTCGCATGCCTCGCATGAACGGCATTGAGCTGAGCCAGGCCATCAAGTCCATGGACCCCGAGCAGAAGATCGTTGTGATCTCCGCCCACCATGAGACCGAGTACTTTATCGAACTCATCAACATCGGCATCGATGGATTTATCCTCAAGCCCGTCAAGACCCACCAGCTGGCCAGTGTCCTGTTACGCGCATCGGAGTTCATCGTCCATCGCAAGCAGTTTGAACTGCTGCGGGCCAAAAAGTACATCGAATCGCTGCGCAGCCAGATCGCGACGCGCCCACGCAAGACAAGCTCCTATGATCGGGCCATGGAACAGGTCAGCCAGATCAGCCAGGAAGAACTGAAGAAGCGACAGGATGAGGCCATCAACAGCTTCAAGGCCGGCAAAGTCTCGGCCCTGCACTTCATTGAAGAGCTCAAAAGTGATCCCAAGGACTGGGAGAGCGCCCTGGAGGACATCGATGAGATGATGGAACTGGGTGCCAGCCTGGACTCCATCATCAGCACCATGATCGTCGAAGGATTCACTATGGAGATGCGCGATGATTTCCTGGAGATATTCGAAAGCTACCGGGTGATCTTCGACCGTTTCATGCGCTTTTCCGCCATAGCAGACGCCCTGCATAAGCTGGTCATCAGCATTGAGGCCATTGACACCGAAAACCTCGACCACAACCATGTGAGCATTCTGGCCAGCATGCTCGAAAGCCTGGCCGAGGATATCCAGAAATTCACCACCCATATCTTTGTGGACGGCGATGCTGTTGATATCCACTACCTCGACGACGCCCTGATGAGCAATATTGAACAGATATGCAACAAACTTGAGGGGCATGAGGAAGATGGGGGAGAGCTGGAACTTTTCTGAGTGAATATGAAAGGCCCCGCTGCTCAGATGAGCGGCGGGGCCTTTGTGATGGTGCAGCAATTGATTCAGGGCTTCTGACCGCGCAGCATGGCCACCTTGCCGGTGCGGGCCATCTCCTTGATGCCAAAGGGCCTGATCATGTCGATAAAGGCGTTGACCTTCTCGGCGGCACCGGTCACCTCGACGGTAATGCTCTTGACAGCCACATCCACCGTCTTGCCACGGAAAATATCCATGATCTGCAGAATTTCGCTGCGCACCGTCGTGTTGGGGCAGTTTATCTTAACCAGCAGCAGCTCGCGTTCAATATGCTCTTCGTTGGTCAGGTCGATGACCTTGATGGTGTTGATAAGCTTGTGCAGTTGCTTGGTAATCTGCTCCACCACTTTGTCGTCACCCGTAGTCACCAGGGTGATACGGCTGAAGCGATTGTCATCAATGGGGGCCACGCTGAGACTTTCGATATTGTACCCGCGACCGCTGAACAGTCCCGTCACCCGCGACAGAACCCCGAATTTATTTTCTACAATGACGCTTATGGTATGTTTCATCTCTGTCCTCACCTGGCTTAGATTTGATCTGTCAGGATCATATCTCTGACACTGGCTCCTGCCGGAACCATGGGCATGACGTTCTCTTCACGGTCGATAACCATGTCCACAATAACCGGCCCCGGCGTGTTGAGCATCTTCTCCAGCACCCCGGCGACTTCCGAAGGCTTGCTGGTGCGCAGCCCCGTGGCACCGTAGGCCTCGCCCAGCTTGACAAAGTCCGGCTGGAATTCGATGTTGGTGCTGCTGTAGCGACGGTTGAAAAACAGCTGCTGCCACTGGCGCACCATGCCCAGGAAACCATTGTTGAGGATGAGGATCTTCACGTTCAGTTTGAACTGAACGGCCACAATCATCTCCTGAATATTCATCTGGATGGAGCCATCACCAGCCACATCAATAACGATGGAGTCAGGGTTGCCAAAGGCCGCTCCCACTGCCGCCGGGAAGCCAAATCCCATGGTGCCGAGGCCTCCGCTGGTGACAAAGCGCCGCGCATCGCGATGCTTGATGAACTGGGCAGCCCACATCTGGTGCTGGCCAACCTCGGTGGTAATAATGGCATCGCGCTCCTTGATCATGTCACTGAGCGTCTCCAGCACAAACTGAGGCTTGATGACTTCATCGCTGGGCACATAGGTCAGGGGGTACTGACGCTGCCACTGCTGGATCTGCTCCACCCAGTCGTCATGGCCACTGGCAATTTCCTTGACGTCGTGCTTTTCCAGCTCCTGCAGAATATCCTGCAGAACCTCTTTCACATCACCCACAATGGGATGGTGGGCAAAGACGCTCTTCGAGATGGAGGAGGGGTCGATATCAATGTGAATGACCGTGGCATCTTTGGCGAATTCGTCGAGCTTGCCGGTGACGCGGTCATCAAAGCGCGCACCCACGGCAATAACCAGATCGCACTCACTGATAGCCGTATTGGCGGCATAACAGCCGTGCATACCGAGCATGCCGATAAACAGCTTGTTGTAGCCGCCCACCGACCCAAGGCCCATCAAGGTTTCGGTAACGGGGATGTGCAGTTTTTCAGCAATGGTGCGCAACTCTTCAGCCGCGTTGGAGGCCTTCACCCCGCCGCCCACATAGAACAGCGGACGCCTGGCCTGCTTCACCAGCTGCACGAATTTCTTGATCTGCCCGGGATGCCCCTTGGTGGTGGGACGATAGCCGGGAATATTCACTTCTTCGGGATAACTGAACTCGTACTGGGCGTGAATGACATCTTTGGGGATATCCACCAGCACTGGCCCGGGCCGGCCAGTGGAAGCAATGTGGAAAGCCTCCTTGATGGTGGTGGCCAACTCGCTGATGTCCTGCACCAGATAGTTGTGTTTGACAATAGGGCGGGTGATACCCACGATATCCGCTTCCTGGAAAGCGTCGTTGCCAATGGCAGCCGTGGGAACCTGGCCAGTGAAGACCACCATGGGAACCGAGTCCATGTACGCCGTGGCAATACCGGTTACCAGGTTGGTGGCACCGGGACCACTGGTAGCCATGCAGACACCCACCTTGCCGGTGCTGCGGGCATAACCGTCGGCGGCGTGGGCCGCGCCCTGCTCGTGACGGGTGAGGATGTGGTTGATGTCGGAATCATACAAAGCATCGTAGATACCGATCAGAACCCCCCCCGGGTAACCGAACATCACATCCACATTTTCTTTCCTCAGACATTCAACAAATATCTGCGCTCCTGTCAGTTTCATGCATACCCTCCGGTTTCTGACCTATGTGAATAGCCTTTGCAGCTACGACAAACCTGTCTGGTTATTCCATCACCGCGCCGGTATCGGCCGATGTCACCTGGCGGGCGTAACGGGCCAGCCAGCCGGTTTTGATCTTCGGTTCAGGGTGAACCACGCGCTCCATACGTCGGGCGATTTCCTCATCGGTAATATCCAGGTGCAGGGAGCGGCTATCCAGATCTATGATGATCGTATCACCTTCCTGAACCGCGGCAATGGGTCCTCCGGCAGCGGCTTCCGGTGAAATGTGACCAATACAGGGGCCACGGGTACCACCGCTGAAGCGGCCATCGGTGATCAGGCAGACCTTCTCGCCCAGCCCCATGCCCATGATGGCTGCCGTGGGCGCCAGCATCTCGCGCATGCCAGGGCCACCGCGCGGTCCCTCGTAGCGGATTACCACCACGTCACCAGCCTTGATCTGCTTGCCCATGATAGCCTCCATGGCCATCTCCTCAGAGTTGAACACCCTGGCGGTGCCGCTGAAATGACGCATGGCATCGCTGACCGCCGTCTGCTTGATGACGCTGCCACCGGGAGCAAGATTCCCCTTGAGCACAGCGATCCCCCCCTCTTTTTTCACGGGGTTGTCCATGGTGCGAATGACTTCCTGATTGTAATTGATGGCCTGAGCCGCGATCTGGGCGGTGGTGAGGCCACTGAGCGTCAGGCAGTCGTGGATATTGGCTCCCAGCTGCTGCATGGCGGCAGGAATACCACCTGCAAAGTGGAAGTCCTCCATATAGTAGATACCAGCCGGTTTGAGGCTTGAGATATTGGGTACCTGGCGACTGATCTCATCGAATCGTTCCATGGGAATGCGGATGCCGCATTCGTGGGCAATGGCGGGGATATGTAAAGCGGTATTGGTGGAACCACCCAGAGCCATATCAATGGCAATGGCATTGTCAAAAGCCTGTGCGGTCATGATATCGCGAGGCTTGATGTCTTCGCGTACCAGGCGGCAGATGACCTCCCCCGACTCCTGGGCGATGCGCCGCTTTTCAGCAAACCCGGCCAGCGCCGTGGCGCAGTAGGGCAGACTCATACCCAGGGCTTCGCTGACACAGGCCATGGTATTGGCGGTGAAAAGCCCCTGACAGGATCCCTGCCCGGGGCAGGCCGACATTTCCAGGCGATCCAGTTCATCACGGGTAATCAGACCAGCCTGACACTGACCCATGGCCTCAAAGGTGTCGGTAATGAAATCACGGCGGATATTCTTGTAGTTCCCCGTCATCATCGGTCCGGCGGTAACAACTATGCAGGGTACGTTGAGACGTCCGGCCGCCAGCAGCATCCCCGGTGTGATCTTGTCACAGTTGGTCAGCAGTACCAGGCCGTCCAGCGCGTGGGCCATGGTCACAGACTCTATCATGTCGGCAATCAGCTCACGGGTCGGCAGGGAGTAGTGCATTCCCACATGGCCCATGGATATGCCGTCACAGACACCGGGCACGCTGAAGATAAATGACTGGCCCCCACCGGAATGGACCCCTTTTTCAATAAAGCGCTCAAGATCCCGCATGCCAGTATGCCCCGGAATCAGATCCGTAAAGCTGGAAACTATTCCGATAAATGGTCGTTCCATGGATTTCTTACTGACGCCGGTGGCATACATTAAAGAACGGTGAGGGGCTCTTTCGATCCCTTTCTTTACACGATCACTTCTCATATGGAACGCTCCCGCTGTCACAAAAATTATTCTCTGTACATACAAACCGACGACTGCTAAGATTGATACAAAATTCCTAGAGCACCGCCTTCGGCCAGGTGCGGTAAAGTTGCAGCACATTACTGAATATGGATAGGGAATTCAAGGATTTTATAAGAAAAATCCGTTTTTGTAAAAGGGTTCCTGGAGCTTATCTTCACACAGGGAGCGAGATGAGTAAAACAGCGTTTAACGTCAACCCTTCCGGCCAGCGCAGCGAGGAAGATTTCGGTGAAATTCTGGCCACCTGGCCCCACCGCCTGGATCTGCTGGAGAGTACTCCCTCCACTAACAGCTATCTGCTGGAGCAGTCCGGCACCCTTGAGCACGGAACCCTTGCCGCCACGAAAATCCAGTCCGGCGGACGAGGGCGCTTCGGACGCCCATGGTTTTCCGATAGTGAATCCATCGCCTTCTCCGTCTGCCTTGACGCCCCCCGTGAGATGCAGCACCTCACCCTCATTCCCGTCCTGGCGGCAGTGGCCGTACTCAACACCTGCAGTGCGCTGGGCGCAGACGTCCGGGTGAAATGGCCCAACGACATAACCGACACAAAAGGGCGTAAACTCTGCGGCATCCTGACGGAACTGCGCACCCAGGGTGGCACTCCCCGCAACGTCATAGTAGGCATCGGGCTCAACGTCAATCAGGCGCAATTCCCTCCTGAAGTGGCCGAAATTGCCCAAAGCCTGCGCATATTGACGGCAAACACCACCTTTTCTTGCCCTGCGGTTATTCTATCCATTGCGCAAGAGCTGCTCAGCGGCTACAATGAACTCCTCAACCATAACGGGGGTGCCCTCGTCGACAGATGGAAAGCGTCCTGCGCCATGTTCGGCCGCCCCTATCGCGACCGCCGCCATGACCAGGTGTTCACACCACTGGATATGGCAGATGACGGCTCACTGGTCGTCAGAAACCAGGATGGCACCATAACCACTATCAGCTCCGGCGAGGTAATTGAAGTTGCTCATAGCTATTGATGTAGGGAACACCAATGTGGTCATCGGCGTCTTTGATGGCGATGACATGAACGCGCGCACCAAGTGGCGCCTGCAGTCGAATATTCACCGCACCACCGACGAATACATGGTTCTGCTGGGCAACCTGATGCGCCTTGAAGACATCTCCCCAAGGGATGTGGAGGGAGTCGTGATCTCCAGCGTGGTCACTCCACTGACCAGGGTTTTCCGCAAGCTTTCCACCACCCTCTTTGGCCAGGAACCACTGATTATCTCCGCCGGAGTGCGCACCGGGATGCCCATTCGCATGGACAACCCCAAGGAGGTAGGTGCCGATCGCATCGTCAACGCGGTCGCAGCCTATGACAAGGCGCAGGGTGCCGCTATTGTCGTCGACTTCGGCACGGCCACCACCTTTGACGTCGTCTCACCCGACGGAAGCTATATCGGCGGGGCCATAATTCCAGGTATAACCGTATCACTGGAAGCGCTTGTGGAGCGAACCGATCGCCTGCCACTCATCGAAATTGCCCGGCCAAAAAAAGTCGTGGGTCGCAATACCATTCATTCGCTGCAGTCGGGTATTTACTACGGATATGTCTCTATGATACAAGGGATAGTTCAAAGGATCTCCCAGGAAGAGGGTATGAAGCCCTATGTAATCGCCACCGGCGGACTGGGCTCTTTGTTCCACCAGGAATCAGGGCTTTTCCACGAATACAGCCATGACTTGACCCTTCAAGGACTTAAGATACTTTTTGAAAGGAATCGCGCATGAAGGAAACCGACATTCACGGCACACCTCACGACGCCACAGAGCCCGAAACGCTTGGCTCTTACCTGAAAAGGCTGCGGGAAGCCCGCGGCATCACCGTCGAGGAAGTCGCTGACCGCACCAAAATAGCCGTCAGTCAGATTGCTGCCATTGAGAATGATCAGCACCAGTTCCTTCCCCCGAAAGCGTTCGTGCTGGGTTTCATTAAAGCTATCTGCAACGAAGTCCGCGGGGACTATGAGTACGCCAAGGTACTCCTGTTCACCATGCTCGGCGAAATTGAACCTGGCGAAGCTCCACGGGAAAGCTCGGACCCTGAAAAAAAAGAATCCGCCAAGGAAATCATCAACAAGAACAGTTCACTCTCCCCGGTCATCTTCGGCGCCGTTGTCGTTGTCGTTGTCGCCGCCATTGCCTACTTCTACCTCTCATCCCAGCCCCAGGAGCCTGTTGCGGCAGAGCGTGAACAGTACGACGTGATAGCTGAAGCCCAGCGAAACCTCCAGGAGCAGCAGGCCGCCGAGGAAGAAGCACGCAGACAGGAGGAGCTGCGACAACAACAGGCGGAAGAGGCTCGCCTGAGGGCAGAAGAAGAGGCACGACTGCAGGCGGAACGCGAAGCACGTCAGCGGGAGCAGGCAGCCGCGCAGCAACAGGCCACACAGCCAAGCACGGAAACCGCAACGGAAAATCCTTTTGCCGGTGCCTTTCTCAACGACATCCCCCTGTCCGTTCGCCTGGAGGGGTTGAGTGAAGCCTGGGTAAAGATGGTTGGCTCCCATGGGGAAGCCATGGAAACCACCACCCTGCGGGAAGGCAGAAGCCTTTCCATCGAATCACAGGGAACCGTTATCGTCGCACTGGGCAACGCCGGAGGCGTCAACGTCTTTATCGACAACAAGGAACACGGCCCGGTCGGGCGCCCGGGACAGGTTCGCCGCTTTCTGGTGGAACCACGCGAAGATGACCAGTACCGTATCATCCAGATATCGCGGGAACAATATATAGCGGTATTGCGCTCTCTGGGACAGAGCCCATGAAAAAAGTCCCCGTCGAACAAGCCATCGGCCTGAGCCTTGGCCACGACATCATGGGAATTGATCCACAAAGCGGTGTCAAAAGCACCGCTTTTTTTCGTGGGCACCGCATTGAAGCCGCCGATGTCGCACTCCTGAAAAATCTCGGGAAAAACCACATCTATGCTGACAACGATGGCAGCTCCGATGCCGTCCATGAGGATGACTTTGCTCTGGCCGTCATCAGCCGCATCGGAGACCCTGACACCATCTCCCATGATACAAAGCCCGTTCAGGGCCGCCTTGGACTTTATGCCCGTTCCACAGGCGTCCTCTGCATAGATTCGCAGCGACTCTTCCGCCTCCACGAACAGCACGGGGAAATAGCATTGCCAACCCTGCCACAGTATTACGCCGTAAAAGCTGAGGACCGGGTGGCGGCCTTCCGTATCCTCCCGCTCTTTGCACCCCGCGACACGCTCCAGAGCACCCTGAACATCCTGGACACGCCACTGATACGTATTGCGCCATACCGAGTCACAAAGGCGGCAGTACTGGTGACCGGAAGCGAAGTGTATGAAGGGCGCATTCAGGATCGCTTCCTGCCCCTACTGACCCGGAAACTCGGTGCCTTCGGCGTAGAGATCGTCCACCATCAGCTTCTGCCCGATGATCGTCAACACATCGCCAGTGCCCTGGCTGAAGCCTACGCGAAAGCAGAGCTGGTCTGCATCACTGGTGGAACTTCCGTTGACCCCGACGATGTTACCATTGCCGCCGTGTGCGACAGCGGCGCAGTTCCTCTGCGCCGGGGAGTTCCAGCACAGCCAGGGAACAATTTCACCATCGCCTATGAGCACACCCGCACGATACCCGTGTTGACCATCCCGGCCGGCGCCCTCAGCACGCCCATCACGACCCTGGACATCTACCTGCCGCGCCTGCTGGCTGGCTTGCCCATACACAAACGCGAGCTGGACCACGCGTCCCTCGGTGGACTGTGCCAGCAATGCCCAACCTGCCACTTTCCCAATTGCACCTTTGGAGGTGTCCGATGAGCTTGCACCATATTCCCTTCCCCCAGGCATCGGAACTCATCGCCAGGCATACCGCGCCCCTGGAGGTGGTCTCCCTGCCCCACAACGAGGCTCAAGACCACGTGCTGGCCCGTGATGTTCTCACCCACCACGCCTATCCCGACGTGAAAAAAGCTGCTGTGGACGGCTTTGCCATCAGCGAGGAAGATCGCCTCAATGGCGTGCGGCACTTTACCGTGCAGGAGCAGGTGGGAGCCGGCCACCGGTTTTCCACCACCCTGACTTCCGGCAAAGCCATTCACGTGATGACCGGAGCCGAAGTTCCGGAAAACAGCGGCTTCGTGGTGCGCGTCGAGGACGCCGTCCAGGAGGGAGACCATATCGCCCTCTCCCAGGAGTACGGCTCCCAGGAGAATATCTGCCAGCCCGGTGAAGAGGCCCATGGAGAAGACATCGCCCTGAAAGCCGGCACCTGGCTCAACTGGGCACGCATGCCCCTGATCCACTACCTGGGTGCCACCCATCTGTCCGTCTACCGCAAACCCCGGGTGGGCATCATCGTCACCGGCGATGAACTCCTTGAGAGCCACAGCCCCCACCAGAGGGGAAAGGTACGCAACACCAACCAGTACACCGCCCAGTACATCCTGCAGGCCATGGGGATTCCCTGCACAAGCTACGGCATGGTGCAGGACAGCCGCGAGCAGATTGCCACCACCATCAGGCTGGCCATGGAGGAGTGCGACGTAGTGCTGACTTCCGGTGGTGTCTCCATGGGGAAATATGACTTTGTCAAACCCATCTTCCAGAGCCTGGATGTCAACCTGCACTTTACCCGTACCGCCATCAGGCCCGGTGGCCCCCTGCTCTTCGCCTCCCGTGGCAAGCAGGTTCTTTTCGGCCTGCCCGGCTACCCTTCAGCCTTCTTCACGGTGATGCTGGTCTACGTTGTTCCGGCTCTGAAGCGAATCATGGGGCGCCCTGACCATCACCCCGTCGAAGTGGATGTGGAGCTGGATAATGACATGCGCTCCCGCCAGGGGCACCTGGTGTTCAACCGTGCCAACTTCGATCTGGTCAACGGACACTGGCACGCCCGGGGCGGCGAAAACCAGAAGTCCTCCCACTTTATCCCCTTCGCCAACGCCGACGGCCTGGTCATCTTCCCGGAAGATATCGGCAATGCCCCGCGGGGCACGCGACTGCGGGGCATGCCCTTTGCCCTGCAGCTGCTGTAGGAAGCATGCCATGACACAACAGCTCCTGGACTCCCAAGGCAACCCCATTACCTACGTACGCATCAGCGTCACGGATCGCTGCAACCTCAAGTGTTTCTACTGCGTCCCGGAGGACGGCATCTGCCACGCCACCAAAGACCAGCTCCTGACACCGGAGGAGATTATTCGCGTTCTGAATCTGCTCCATGGCCTGGGCGTCAGCAAGGTACGCATCACCGGCGGTGAGCCCCTGGCCCGCCGAGGTATCGGCAAGCTTATTCGTCAAATCAGCGCCATCGGCTTTTCAGATATCGCCATGACCACCAACGGCGTGCTCCTGCCCCGGTTTGCCGGGCTGCTGCGGGAATGTGGTCTGAAGCGGGTCAATATCAGTCTGGACTCCCTGCATCCGGAACGCTTTGCCAGCATCACGGGAGTGGATAGCTTCGAACAGGTATGGAAGGGCATCCAGGCCGCCCAGGAGAATGGACTGGTGCCCATCAAGATCAACGCCGTGGCCATACGCGGTATCAACGACGACGAAATTGCCGACTTTGTCGCCCTCACGGAACATGAAGACATCAGCGTACGCTTTATCGAGTACATGCCGGTGGGAATCCGTGATCGCTACAATACCGACCAGCTGGTCAGCGTGGCGGAAATGCTCTCCCAGGTGAAAAATCGCTTTTCCATCGAGCCCCTTGATCAGGAACGCTACTCCACCGCCCGCATGTTCCGCATTGTCGGCGGCCGGGGCACCTTCGGCTTTATCTCCCCTATGACCGAGCACTTCTGCCACACCTGCAACCGCCTGCGCATTACCGCCGACGGCAAAATAAAAACCTGCCTCTTCTCCAAGCAGGAACACGACTTCCTGCCCATGCTACGCCAGCAGAACTGCAGTGATGCCGAGCTCAGGGCATACTTCCTGCAAGTGGCAGGCGGCAAGGTGACAGAAATTGACGATATGTACCGAGGATCACGCAATATGACGCGTATCGGAGGATAACCGCGCTTCCGGAGGAGGATTTATGGAACTGACACACTTCGACCAGCAGGGCAACGCCATCATGGTGGACGTTTCCCGCAAGGAGGATACCGTGCGCGTCGCCCGCGCCACCGCCACCGTCATCGCCCAACCGCAAACCATCGAGATGATCCGCCAGGGCACTCACAAGAAGGGGGATGTACTCGGCGTCGCCCGGGTTGCCGGAATCATGGCCGCCAAGCGCACTTCAGACCTGATCCCCATGTGCCACCCCATCCCCATTGAGGGAGTCAGCGTGGACTTTGAGGTTCAGGATGAGCGCGTGATCATTACCACCGAACTGCGCACCACCTACAAGACCGGCATTGAAGTGGAAGCCGTCGTGGCCGCATCCATAGCCGCCTCGACCATCTACGACATGTGCAAGGCCGTCGACCGGGCCATGGAAATCACCAACATCAGGCTTCTCTATAAAGCAGGCGGAAAATCCGGTGTATTTGAACGCCAGTAATATCCCCGTCATTGGCTTTACCGGCACCTCGGGCTCAGGCAAAACCACACTGATCGAAAAACTGGTGCAGCAACTCAGCCATCGCGGACTGAAAGTGGGCGTCATCAAGCACGACGCCCACCGCTTTGACATCGACAAGCCCGGCAAGGACTCCTGGCGCTTTCGGGAAGCCGGAGCAACCACCACCCTCATTTCCAGTGACCAGCTGGTGGCCATCCAGAAGCGCACAGCGCAGCCAGCGCCACTGGAGGCGCTGCTGGCATACTTCACCGACGAAGATCTCATCATCATTGAAGGACACAAGAGCAGTCCCCACCCGAAAGTCGAGATTTTCCGCAGTGCCAATGGCAAAGCCCCCCTCTACGGGCATATCCAGCACATCATCGCCATAGCGGCCCCCGCGGAAGATCACACCCGCCTGGAAGCCAGCCAGCTGCCCCTGCTGGATCTGGATACGCCATCAGCGGTGCTGGATTTTGTGCTGGAGCAGCTCCCCCACCTCAGGCACCCGTAAGCACACTCGGCCAAATGATTACGGAACAAAGTTACGCCCCATGGTGAAGGTTTTCCACGGCCTGTCAGAACTTCCGCACCGGAATGCCATACTTGCTGATGCGATAGCGCAGCTGCCTCGGGCTGATTCCCAGAATATGGGCTGCTTCCGTCTGCACTCCCTTGGTGGCCTGCAAGGCCTCCTCGATCTTGCGTCGCTCGTACTCCCGGCGGCTTTCCACAATGGCAGGCGCCAATGGAGCGACTCGGGAACTGCTGCTGGGAAGTGGCTCCTCACTGCGCCCGCTGTACTGAAGGAAGCGGAAATTGGCATACCCCTGCTTCTGCTCCAGGAAGGCTCGAAAGACCGCGTTCTGCAGTTCCCGCACATTGCCCTTCCACGGGTAGGAGTCCAGCAGGCCAATATCATGTGAATGAATACTGATATCCGTATTATTATCCTCGTTGATTTTCTCCAGAAAATGCTGGGCCAGCAGCGCCACATCGCCCGCGCGCTCCCGCAGCGGCGGCATGGTGATATTTACCACATTGACCCGGTAGTAGAGATCTTCGCGAAAGCGCTTTTCCAGTACAGCGCGGTGAAGATCCTGATTGGTGGCGCAGATGATGCGCACGTCCACCTTGATGGTCTCGTTGCCACCAACCCGCTCAAACTCCCCCTCCTGCAAGACACGCAGCAGTTTGCTCTGGAACTCGGCAGAAACCTCGCCAATTTCATCCAGAAAGAGCGTTCCGCCATCTGCCTTTTCAAAGCGCCCGATGCGCCGGTTCATGGCACCGGTGAACGCCCCTTTTTCATGTCCGAAAAGCTCGCTCTCCAGTACCGTGTGGGAAAGAGCCGCGCAGTTTACCGCTACAAAAGGACTGTTGGAACGGATAGAAAGTTTATGGATAGCCTGGGCAATCAGCTCTTTCCCCGTCCCCGATTCTCCGGTAATCAGCACACTGGCACGGCTGGCAGCCACCTTCTGCACCAGATCAGCCACTTCGCGCATGGCTGTGGATTTCCCGATAACTCCATCCAGCACCGCCGGAATGGGACGCCGGTGAGGCTCATCGCTGACATTGAGGCGATAGCCGTAGGAATTCAGAGAGAAATAGAGCACCCGCCCCACCGTGCGCAACACATCAATGCGCCGGTTCAACGCGTACATATCGCGGCAGAAGAAGGTAAAAAATGAGAGGGGCAGGGTCTTGGATGGCTCCTCGATGGCCACCATCACAAAGAAGCGCAGGGGCGCCTCCCCCAGGTACGGCGCGAAGGGGTTATCGTCAAAATCATCCTCCTCCTCACCCAGAATAACCACCGAGGCGGAATTGATGCTGCGGTGATAACGCCACTGGTTCATGCGTTCGGAAATACGGGACTTTTCCCTGGAGGGGATCTCAGGGCTGATCTCCAGCCCATACTGACCGGTGACCATGTCCTTCAGAAACAGGGAGGGAAAGCGGAAGTCAAAGTATTCCGACATCATCTGCAGGGTCGTATTGATTCCCATCTTGATATTGCGGCCGGAATGGATGATATCCACCGCCGACCTCAGAAAGAGCCATTCGCTTGTCATTTTTGTCACTCATGGTTTTTTTGTTATTTTTGTCATTGTCAATCTACACGACAAATCTCAATAAAGCAATACTTTATCTTTTGGCACGCCAGTTGCTCTGACAGTGGCATATCGCAATTTTATTACTTTACGTGGAGGTGAAGTCGTGGAAGGTATTGTGCTTGAACTCCCTTTCATACTGGATTCATTTTTGATGGTCTTTGCAGGCATCCTGGTCATGATCATGGCATGTGGTTTTGCCATGCTGGAATCGGGGCTGACCCGCTCCAAAAATACGGCCACCATCATGACCAAGAACGTTCTCATTTTTTCCATCGCATCCGTGGCTTACTACATTGTGGGCTACAACATCATGTATGGCGACGGCAATGCCTTTATGGGCAGCGGCGCCTTCCTCAGTGGCATTGAATATGACAGCCACTCCGTCTACGCCGACTTCTTTTTCCAAATGGTTTTCGTAGCTACCGCAGCATCGGTCATCTCCGGAACCGTGGCCGAGCGCATCAAACTCTGGCCCTTCCTGATCTTTGTACTTATTTTGACCGCAATCATCTATCCCATCCAGGGCCACTGGACCTGGGGCGAGTCCCTGGAGTTCCTGGAAGGTTTCTCTGACTACGCTGGCTCCACCATCGTTCACTCCGTTGGCGGCTGGGCCGCTCTGGCTGGTGTCCTGCTGCTCGGCGCACGCAAAGGGAAGTACGAAGGCGGCAAGATTCGCGCCATCCCCGGCTCCAACATCCCCCTGGCAACCCTGGGAACCTTCCTGCTGTGGTTTGGCTGGTTTGGCTTCAACGGCGGCTCCGCCCTGGCCATGCACAGCGCTGAGCTGGCCGACGAGATCGGCCTGGTCGTGGCATCCACCAACACCGCTGCCGCCACCGGCGCTATCGTAGCCGCCATTCTGACACGAATTATCTACCAGAAAGTTGACACCACCATGGTTCTCAACGGCGCCCTGGGTGGACTGGTGGGCATCACCGCCGGCCCCGACGTGGCTCCATGGGCAGCCATCATCATTGGTACTGTCTCCGCCATCCTCGTCGTCATCGCCGTACCCGCCTTCGATAAAGTACGCATCGACGACCCCGTGGGCGCCCTCTCCGTACACCTTGTCTGCGGCATCTGGGGAACCCTGGCCGTGGCCATCTTCAACGCCGAAGTAACCCTGATCGACCAGCTCAAGGGCATCATTCTCATCGGTGGCTTTGTCTTCATCGCCTCCTTCATCGTCTGGATGATCCTCAAAGTCACCATGGGCATCCGTGTCGACGAAGAAGTGGAAGTGGAAGGTCTGGATATGCACGAGTGCGGCCTGGAAGCCTATCCCGAATTCGGCAAAGGCTCTCAGAAGATTCTCTGATCCCTCTGCCCATCACCCACCAGATAAAAATCCCCGGCCTCCGGCCGGGGATTTTTGCTTGCCTTTTCAGGAACGATGCAGTAAGTTGTCAACCGGCTTGAACAAGCCATTTCAACGGAGAGCTGGCCGAGTAGGTCGAAGGCGCTCGCCTGCTAAGCGAGTATACTGCTAATAGCGGTATCGAGGGTTCGAATCCCTCGCTCTCCGCCATTTTCTGCGCACCATGCAAATAAGGCCTCCGGATTTTCCGGAGGCCTTTTCTACACATCGTTTTGACTTTTTATTTGACCACGGGCTTCCACTGTCTTTCAGGACGGTTACTCCTCGTCAACCAGGCCACATCATAACAGTTTCTGCCATGCAGGGGATGCGGGAATACCATGCCACACAATGATTTTCTTCAACCAATTGACCAGCAAAGCGAGCTGACAACGCTTCAGATTCTGCAGGGTGTTTTTGAATCTGCCCAGCTGGGCATTTGCATCACCGACAGCAGCTACCGTTATGTCAAGGTCAACAGGGCATACTGCGATCTTTACGGCTACACGGAGGCGGAGCTGCTCGGGAAGCCTTTTACGCTGGTGGTGCCTCCAGGTGACCACGAGCGTCTGGAAAAGCTCCATGACGACTTTCTCAGTGGGCGAGTGGACGAAATCGCCCAGCACTGGACGGTGCGACACCGCAGCGGCCGAGATATTGATATTTATGCCACTGCGGGAAGGCTTGTCACGCCAGGTGGCCATGCATACAAAATCACTACAGCGGCGGATGTAAGCGAACTGAAAACGCTCCAGAAGCAGACGGAGTATCAGCAAGCCATACTGATCCAGCAGGCCAAGCTGGCTGAAGTCGGAGCGATGGTGGGTGCCATCGCCCATCAATGGCAGCAGCCGGTCAATGCCATTGCCCTGATGACACAGACCCTTCCCCTGCTGCTCGATCAGGGGACACTGACACGGGAGAATCTGAACTCCCATGTGGAGCAAGTCATGCAACAAATTCGCTTCATGAGCCAAACCATGAACGATTTTCGTGACTTCTACCTGCCATCACGGGAGCAGGAGATCTTTCATGTCAGCGATGCTATCGCCACCGTTCGCGACCTTCTTCAAGGCCAGTTGCTCAAAGCCAAGGCCACTCTGGAGATTTCTGCCAGTGAACCCCTCCTCTATTCCAGGGGGTACCCCAGTGAGTTCAAGCAGGTAGTCCTCAATATCATCAATAATGCACTGGATATCTTCCAGGAGCAGCAAAGGCACGATGGGCACATTGCCATCAAGGTGGAACCTGATGAATCGATGCTGACCATCAGTATTCGAGACAATGGTGGAGGCATCCCGGTGGAACTTCTGCCAGACAGGATTTTTGAGCCGTTTTTCAGCACAAAACCTGATAAGGGCACGGGCATCGGGCTCTCGCTGGCCAGGACAATCATTGAGGAGAAGTCAGGCGGAACAATTCGAGCCGAAAACGGCCCAGAGGGAGCCTGTTTCCTGGTACGCATCCCCCGCCACATCCGCTGAAGTCGCTACAGCAACTCTATCTTAATCTCATTGAGCTCTTTGAGGGATTTGCGCTGAAGGCTCATGCCAGTCTCCCGTGAGAGGTCCACGTCAATGGGGCGAGGCAGGCGCTGCTGGCGGTCATCAAAAAAGAGTCTCACTACCGGGCTGAGCCGATTATTGGCTTCCGCGCGCACCACGGTACCCACATAGCCTTTATATTTGCCTTCGTAGAGCTGCACATTGGAGCCGGCGGCAAAGACGTTGAGGATACGCAGAAACGCATTGAGATACACGGGGTGAAAGCGGTTGAACATGCGATTGACCATCAGGTACGAGGCGTCCAGATAGCTGAGGGGTTTTTTCCGGGTACCGACGCCGCTGGTGAGATTGTCAAACGTATTGGCGATATTGGCGATTTCCGCCAGATGGGAGATGCCGGTGGTGTGCTTGTTATTCTTCAGGGACCAGGCGACTTCCGACCCTTTTAACCGGTGGGGAAAGCCGCTGCCATCATGATATTCATGGTGCTGAGTCACTACAGTGATGGCGCGCACCCGCTGAGAAAGCCGGGAGTTATTCAGGAGTATGCGCCGCCCCAGCATGGTGTGAATTTTCACGATGGCCCGCTCGTCTTTGGTCATCTGTGATGGCGACTTGTCGAGAATTTTCCGGGGAATGGCAATCTTGCCGATATCGTGCAGCAGGCACCCCAGGGCGAGGTCTTCCAGGTGACGCTCGGGAAGCTGCAGGTGCTTGCCGATGGCGATGGCCATGGCGGAAACGTCAACAGAGTGCTGAAACATATGACTGTCGTACTGCTTGATGCTGTTGAGCGAGATGCCGGAGTCGGACATGAGGATATCGTTGAGCAGAACCTCGGTGTACTCCATGACTCGGCTGAAGGCGGTCGCCGTCTTCAGGTATCCGGTGAACTTGCTGTTCTGGAGTACCTCCTCCACGGAGCTGTCACTTTCCTGTTGAATGCTCTGCAGAACACTCTGGGTCTCTTCGAACGCTTCCTTGACAAGG
Source organism: Desulfurispirillum indicum S5 (assembly GCF_000177635.2). Taxonomy (NCBI): domain Bacteria; kingdom Pseudomonadati; phylum Chrysiogenota; class Chrysiogenia; order Chrysiogenales; family Chrysiogenaceae; genus Desulfurispirillum; species Desulfurispirillum indicum. The sequence continues at coordinate 95,836 of NC_014836.1, read as the reverse complement.
TGGGTGCCCTTGCGATGAATTTCCGCGTTGACGGTGGTCTGCAACTCAATGTCTTTGCTGGCTTCGTCATCGATCACCAGTTCGCCCATATCCATCTGCTGGAGTTTACTGATGTAGGTCGGAGTCAGTTCGACACCGCGTGCCAGCATGATCTGGCCCGCGACTTCAATTTGCTCCCCCATCACCATACCTGGCTCCAGCTTATCAATGGGCACTATGCGCATAGGGCTTGACTCCTGATATTTTGTAACATTCTAACACTAAAAAACATGCGATGCCAGTGAACTGTTCAGCCGGACCTGCCCGGACGGTGCACCACCAGAGAAGCAGCCTGGCTGGTACACGTAATGAGCACTTCCTGAATCTGGACATGGGGCGGTCGGGTAGCGATAAACAGGGCGGTTTCCGCCACGTCCGATGCCTGCAGGGGGTCGATATCCCGGTAGACCTGTCCGGCCCGCTCTTCATCGCCGTGAAAGCGCACTTTGCTGAAATTGGTCTCCGTCATGCCCGGCTGCAGGTCCGTTACCCGCAATGGCGTGTCAACCAGATCCATGCGCAGACCATCGGTCAGGGTGCGCACGGCAGCCTTGGTGGCGCAGTACACCGCTGCCCCGGGATAGGCGTAGCGCCCTGCCAGGGAGCCGATATTGATGATGTGGCCACTGCCCCGCTCTATCATGCCGGGAACGATTTTGCGGGTCACATAGAGCAGCCCTTTGACATTGGTGTCAATCATCTGATCCCAGTCGTCGAGGTCGCCCTCCTGGAAGGCTTCAAGCCCCAGCGCCAGGCCGGCGTTATTGATGAGGATGTCGATTGCGCGCCACTGCGGGGGCAGCTTCTCCAGCGCATCACTGACCTGCTGGCGCTGGCGCACATCCAGGGCAAAGGCGTGGGTGGAGATGCCGTACTGGCTCGTCAGTTCATCGGCCAGTCGCTGCACATTGCCCAGGGTGCGCGAGCACAGCAGCAAACGGGCTCCGTGGGCAGCGAATTCCCTGGCGCAGGCGGCGCCTATGCCGTCACTGGCACCGGTGATACAGACAGTTTTTCCTTGCAGATACTGTTTCATAGCTGTTCTCTCTCCTTCTGATTCGCCAGGATGCGTTCAATGATCCCGGTGGTGGATGAACCTTCCACAAAGGGGATAATAATGACCTCGCCGCCACCGGCTTCCACGATTTCGCGGCCGACAACCTGCTCGGGACGGTAGTCCCCCCCCTTGATCAGCCCCTGTGGCTGAATGGCTGCAATAAGCTCCAGGGGGGTGTCTTCATCAAAAATAACCACATAGTCGATGGCCTCCAGCGCCGCCAGCACAACAGCCCGTTCATGCTGTCCGATGATGGGGCGGGAAGGACCTTTGAGCCGCCTGATGGAAGCGTCGGAGTTCAGGCCGAGGATCAGGACATCACCCTGTTTGCGGGCATCCTGCAGGTAGGTGATATGGCCATGGTGCAGCAGGTCAAAACAGCCGTTGGTGAAGAGGATCTTCTTACCCTGACGGCGCAGCTGCTCCACCTGCGGAAGCAGCTCCGGCAGGCTTTTGATCTTACGCGAAGCCAGGGAACGCTGGGGCTGCAGGCGCTGCAGGATCTCTTCGGCACTGGCGGTGCTGGTTCCCACCTTGCCCACAACCACACCTGCGGCCGCGTTGGCAATGCGGCCGCATTCCACAAAGTCCAGTCCGCAGGCACAGCACAGGGCCATGACGGAGATCACCGTATCACCAGCTCCGGTAACGTCGAAGACGTCCAGAGCCATGGTGGGAATATGTTCAACGCGGTCTTGCGGGAAGAAAAGGCTCATGCCCTCTTCACTGCGGGTGATGGTCATCACGTCCAGGTTCAACTCCGTCAGCAGTTTACGGCCTGCCGCCAGCAGGCTGTCATGGTCGGCAATGCGGATTCCCGACGCGATGGATGCCTCGCGACGGTTGGGGGTAATGGTGGTGGCTCCACGATAGAGACGGTAGTCATCGCCCTTGGGGTCAACCAGTACGGGGATGCCCTGCTGCCTTGCCATGCTGATGATGGCCTGCACCAGATGTGTCGTCAGCAGGCCCTTGCCGTAATCACTGATGACAATGGCGTCCCACGCCTGTTGCTGTCGCTGCAGAAAGTCCACGGCCTGGCGCTCGCTGTCGGCACTTATGGGCTGACGGCTTTCGCGGTCAATGCGCATCATCTGCTGGTGCGAAGCCATAATACGGGTTTTCCGGGAGGTGCGGCGATCCGGTTCGCGCAGGATGCCCTGCTGCCCGACACCGAGCGTCTGCAGCATCTGGCAGAGCTCGACACCATGGGCATCGGTTCCGACGACGCCCAGTATATCCACTGCCGCGCCCAGGGCCCGGAGGTTATGCAGGACGTTTCCGGCACCTCCCAGACGGGTGTCTTCGCGGCCGATGTCCACCACGGGCACGGGGGCCTCGGGGGAGATTCGTTCCGTCTGTCCCCACAGGTATTCGTCAATCATCAGATCTCCAGCCACCAGAATGCGCTTCTTGGGAAACTGTTCAAAAATGGCGGGATAGGAAAAAGTTTCCAAAATATTCTCCTTGATATCTCTGCTTGCCTACTGCCCGTAATACAGGGCAAACTTCTCCTCCAGGCTGCAGGGAGTTATATTGAGATCGTCAAATACCGCTGTCTCACTGGTAGTGGAGCCCTTCAGGAGCATATGCAGCTGATCACTGCTGATGGGGAAGAAGGGAAAGCGACCAAAGAGCCTGGCCGAGAAGTCCACCAGGGAAACAGGCTGATGGACTTTCAGGGGCTTGCCCTTGCCGCGCAGAGCCGCCAGGGCATCCAGCAGCTCGTCATAGGTATAGCGCCGTGGCCCGCCCACCTCGTAGGTTCTGCCCCGGGCTGCCGGGCTTTCAATACAGCGGGCAAAGGCCTGGGCGATATTATCCACTGCCACCGGCTGCAGCTGGTATTTCCCGTCTCCAATCACCGGAATTGCTGGCAACTTGAGAAAAGAAAGCAGGAGATTGATAAACTCATCCCGTGGCCCAAAAATCACACTGGGCTTGAATATGGTGTAGTCCAGGCCACTCTCCTGGACGGCTTTTTCCGCAACAAATTTCGTACGATGGTAAGCGCTGCGGGAATCGGGGGCGCTGCCCAGGGCAGACATGTGAATAAAACGATTGACTCCCTTCTCCCTGGCGGCTTTCAACATGCTCAGGGTTGCCTGGGTGTGGAGGGCTTCATAGGTTATGGCTGGCGGAAATTCACGAATAATTCCCACCAGGTGAACAACAGCATCGCAGCCCTCCACAAGCTCCAGCAGGCTGTCGTATTTTTCCATGCTCCCCAGCACGCTTTCCATGCCCGGACGCAGGCTCTGGGGCTTTCGGGCCAGCAAGCGAACCTGGTATCCTTGCTCCAGGAGCGCAGATACAACATGGGAACCAACAAATCCTGTACCACCGGTTACAGCTACCTTCATGGCTCACTCCTTTACTCACTTGTTCAATCAGGCGTTCAGGGAACTTTCAACTCCTCAAGGGCGTAGACCACCAGGTCACGGAAAAGCGGACCGGCGGTGCGGGCTCCTGATCCTCCGTTCTGCACAAAGACCAGCACCGCTATTTTGGGGTTGTCGAGGGGAGCATAGCCACCGAACCAGGCGTGATCCCGGTGTCCCACGTAGATATTCTGCTCATCGTACTCCTCATCGGGGGCCAGGCCGATAACCTGGGCAGTTGCACTTTTGCCGGCCATGGTAACGCGTGGGTGACGCAGATGGCGCCCTGTGCCTCGTTCGCCATAGATAACCCGCCGCATGCCCTCCTGGATGATGGAAAGGTTGCGGGGTGAGATATCTGCCTGCTGGCCGGGTACAATCAGCTGCTCCTCCTCGCCGACATGGGAAACAAGGCGAGGCGTCAGTACATAGCCACCGTTGGCAATGGCTGCGGTCATAACGGCCAGCTGCAGGGGCGTCAGTGTCACATATCCCTGACCGATACTGGCGGGAATGGTATCTCCGGGATACCATACTTCACCACGGTTTTCCAGTTTCCAGGCGCGAGTGGGGAGAATCCCCGGCTTTTCGCCAGGGATATCAATGCCGGTACGCCTGCCAAGGCCAAACATGCTGCCATACTTGGCCATGTTGTCGATGCCGATCTCCAGCCCGTAATGGTAGTAAAACGAATCCACACTCTCTTCCAGAGACTTGTACACATCAGTTGCACCATGCCCTCCACGGTTCCAGTCGCGGTAGCGTCGGTTGCCATACTCATAGTAACCAGGAAAGTTGGTGACCGTCTTTTCATCAATAACCCCCATCTCCAGGCCCGCCAGAGCCGTTATCATCTTGAAGTAGCTCCCGGGAGGAAAAATACTGCGGGTGGCCTTGTTCTCCAGGGGGTGGTGCTTATTGGAAATCAGGCTCTGCCAGTCAGCCCGGCTGATGCCCGTGGCAAAGAGATTGGGATCGAAGGAGGGGTAGCTGCCCATGGCCAGAATATGGCCGGTGCGCACGTCCATGACAACCGCGGCACCGGCGTAATGCTTAAAGAGGGCGTCCATGTGTTTTTGGAGCCGGTAGTCCAGGGCCAGGCGAATATCCGTTCCGGAAACCGGGGTCACTTCATCAATGGTGCGTATGGGGCGGTTCACCGCATCGACCTCATAGGTCACTCGACCAGAGGTTCCCCGCAGAAAACGCTCGTAGGCCACTTCCACGCCGGATTTTCCAATCAGGTCTCCCACGGAATAATCACTGAACTCCGAGCGGCGCAACTCGCTTTCGCTGATCTCACCCAGGTAGCCAAAAACATTGGCCGCCATCTTTCCCTTGATGTAGTGGCGCTTGGGAACAGTCTCCACCCGCAGACCAGGATACTCGTAATGGCGCGCCTCCACATAGCATACCTCTTCAAAGCTGATATCACGCTTCACTGTCAAAGGACGAAAGCGGTTGATGGCCCGGTAGCGATCGCGGAAATCCCGTTCGTCAATATGAAAACGGTCAATGAGAAACTCCACCAGTTTCTCCAGGTCATCCACATTCTCCTTGATGACCACAAGGTTATAACTGGGGACATTCTCCACCAGCAGAATGTTGTTGCGATCAAATATCTTGCCGCGGTGGGCCTTGGTTTCATAGGTACGGATACGGTTGCTCTCGGCGCGACTGGAGAGCGATTCATGCTGCAGCACCTGAATATACCACAGGCGCAGGCCAACAACGACAAAACCAAGAATGATCAGGCTCAGCAACACCAGCAGACGCCCCTGAAAAAAAGGCTGGTAATTACGCTCTTCGTGAACCACTACCATTGATCGTCACCCTGGGGAGTCCAGCGCCGGCGACGTCGGGAGTTTCGCCGCTCATAGAGGGAGAGGAACCAGTGATTCAGCAGAATCAATGGCTGATAGAGCAACCCAAAGGCAATGACGCTCAGGAAGGCGTCCAGGAAAACGCGCAGCAGAATGCTGTGCATGGTCAGCGTATCCGCCTGGCCCAGGGGAGCGGCCAAGGCACCTATGAGGTAAATTTGTGACATTCCCGCCAGAACGCTGATGACCATCAGAATAATAGACAATTCATACTTTTGGCACAAAAGTTGACGATTCCGTAATGAAGTCATCAGATATGCGGTAAAGGAGTAGAGCAGAATATGGTAGCCGAAGAGAATGCCCGTTACCGCATCCATGATAAACCCGAACAGTATGGCGATGGATAAGCCTTCCAGCTCATCCATGAGTGTCACCATGCAGAAAAAGAACAGAAAGGGCAGATCCGGCGTGTACATTCCAAAAGGAAAGGAGGACTGCACAGCTATAAAGAAAAAGAAAAGCAGCAGGTAGGCGAAAAACTTCACGGGACCACCTTCGCCTCTTCCTTGTGAGCGTCAAATTCGCCCGCTTCCACTTTCAGCACCAGCACCTCTTCCAGTCGATTGATGTCAACAAAGGGGGCAATGGTTCCCTTGAAGAACAAGTCGGTATCAGCCGCAATTCCCGTAATACGCCCAACCGGAAGACCAGCGGGAAAGACCTGATCCACACCACTGGTGAAGACAATATCCCCTTCCCGCGCCTTTCCACCGGCATCCAGATAACGGATATTCATTTCACTGCCATAGCCACCCACGGCCACCAGAGGCTCACGATCCGCGCTGGTGACGCTGCTGACTGCAAATTTCGGATCCAGTACGCTGAGCACCTGGGAGTACCCCAGGGAGACATGCACCACCCGGCCCACAATACCCTCAGGGGTCACCACCGGCATATTGACCTTAATACCCTTCTCCACGCCCACGTCCAGAGTAATGGTGCGCAGCCACGACGAAGGATTGCGCCCGATAACGCGGGCATACAGATACTCATGGCGGTTCTGACGAGTGTACTCCAGGTGGCGGCGCAGCTCCATAAGCTCTCGCTGCACTTCGTGAAACCCCAGCAACGCGATGCGGGCATCATCAAGCTCACGGGAAAGCTGTCGATTGCGCTCCTCCACTTCCCGCAAATCAATATACCTGGCTCTGAAATCCTGCAGGTTATAGTAGTTCTTCACAAAAAAGCTCTGCACCGGACCCGTGACCGGCATGAGGATGACATTGATAGGGTTGGCCGGGTGCAGCTTTCCGGAAAGCTGCAACGCAATGAGCACAAGAAGGAAGAGGCTGATCAGGGAAAAGTATATGCGTTTTTTTTTGGCAAAGAGAAATTGCAGCATGCTGGAGTCCGCGAAACAGAATAAAAGGCAGATATTTTCGAAAGTGGCGTTTCTTGTCAACCACAGAAATAATTCAATTGCAGTTTAAGGGCTTTTGGATATTATATCCATATTTTTGATAGTACCACAACTGCAGGATGCCGTGGGCCTGAAATCGTTGCCTAATGTCACAGGCTCTGGTAACATCCGCGTTTGGAGCGAAAACCTCTATTTCGCGCCTGATACCCGGTATGCTGCCCTGCGCAAAAGCAGCAACCTGGAAACGTTTGTATGGGAGTTTGACTTTTTATGACTCGAATACGCAACCGATGCCTGAGCAGCCTCTCCGGCAGCCTGCTGCTCTTCCTTTTCTCTGCGGTATACGCAGGAGCCCAGGTCAACTCCCCCGGCTATCTCTATCAGCAGGCCCTCGCACAGTTCGGCGAAAGCAACTATACCTCGGCCCGGGAATTCATACACGGCGCTGTCCAGCGTGAAGAGAGCTTCAAGTACTTCTACCTGGCGGGCCTTGTGGATCTTCGACTGGAAAACTATACCAGCGCCATTCGCAACCTCGCTCGCAGCCTGGAAATCATCCCCGAAGGCACCAATCCCCATAACGCCAAGTATAACCTGGCCTTCGCTTACTGGAAAAATGGCCAGCATGAACTGGCAGAAACCCTGCTGCGGGACTGCGAGACCAAAGAAGCCCGCAAGCTGCTGGGCTACATCTCCTTTGAAAAGGGACTGCAGATCATCCTCTCTACCCATCAGACCCTGCCCGGGACACGCAAGGATCTGGCCTATGAACTGCTCACTTCTTTTCAGGCCAACAGCAATGACATCAACTTCATCGACGACACTCCGATCATTGATCCTCCCGTGTTCTCCGAACACTCGCTGCCAGGCCATGTGCTGCAGGTGGCTGACGGCCAGATTTTCATCTGGACCTCCAAGAACCAGCAGGTGACCTACATCATCCAGCGGCAGGGCGAAGGTTTTACGGTGCTGGAAGCCTACCACTCGAGCACCGGGCGCATTCCAGGGGAGAAACAGCGACGCGGCGATGAGAAAACGCCCACCGGGATTTATTTTCCCGTCAGCAAGATGACCACCAACCAGATGCCCCAGCGCTACGGCGCTTATGCCTTCCCCGTAAATTACCCCAATCACCTGGATAAACACCTGGGGCGAACCGGCAGCGGCATCTGGCTGCACGGCATCAATGAAAACGATAACGGTCAGATCCCCTATAACAGTGAAGGCTGCGTAGTCTTCAGCAACGAAGGTATCTTCGGGGTTTCGCGACATATAGTGCTGCGGGAAACTCCTGTCATCCTGGCCGAGGACTTCCTCTTCCTGAGCCACGATGAAATGACTGCCAAACGCGAAGAACTCTTGCATACGCTGTACCGCTGGCGCGATGACTGGGCCTCCCTGGATCACGATGCCTACATGTCCCATTATGCCGATACTTTCTCCGCCGGCCGATTCAACCGCAATACCTGGAGCAGCGACAAGGCCCGCATTAACCGCCGGAAAACCTTTATAGAAATCGAAATGGAAGACATCTCCCTCTTCCTGTATCCCGAACTGGAAAACGGCAAGGAAGTCGCCCTGGCCACCTTCAATCAGGTCTACCGATCCAGTAACTTTAACAGCGACTCCTTCAAATTCATCTATCTGGTCAAAGAAAATGGCCATTGGAAAATCATCACGGAAGGTTCGTTCTGACACAACATCGCCCTGCCGAGGAGCCAGGGAACAATACAGGAGTCTCAATGAAAATTACAACCAGCCGCTTTGGCGAAATAACCGTCGCCGAAGAAGACATCATCCGCATGACCGAACCCCTGCTGGGTTTCCCCGATCTCAAGCAGTATGTGTTGCGGGATCACTCCGATGACACCCCGTTCAAGTGGCTCCAGTCACTGGATGACACTACTCTGGCCTTTGTGGTGCTCGACCCGGTACTCTTCAAGCCCGACTACGCCGTGCGCCTGAGTCGCTCCGACGTGGAGGATCTGCAGCTGGAATCGGAAGAGTCTGCCCAGGTCTACACCATCGTGGTCGTACCCCAGGATCCCAAGAAGATGACTGCCAACCTCCAGGCGCCCCTTGTGCTCAATACCCGCAACAACATCGCCAAGCAGGTGGTGCTGAATGATCCGCAGTATCCCATCAAATACCCGGTATTCGGGGAATAGTCATGCTGGTACTCTCCCGTAAAAAAAACGAAACCATCATGATCGGGGACGATATCTTCATCACCGTTGTGGATGCCATGAATGGCGTGGTGAAGATCGGCATTGAAGCCCCGCGTAATGTCAAGGTTTATCGCAAGGAAGTTTACGACGCCATCCAGGAAGAAAACCGCGCCGCCGCCCAGAGTTCGCAGCACCTCCAGCTTCCCGGCAACTTCACCTTCCCCACCAGCAAGAAAAATTAAGCCCGGCACGTATTGGCACACCCTCAGCTTGCTGCAAACCCCATAATCGACACGCTGCTGAAAAATGCTCACGTGCGCGCCACGGACACGGCCAACGGCGAGGGTTTTTCAGCAGCCTGCAAAAGGACGAACTGGTGCCCCATACCCAGGACATTTCACAAGCCATTTTTTCCCAACTCAATACCCAGCAGGGCGCAGCCGTGGCCCACGTGGACGGGCCTGCCCTGATCCTGGCCGGAGCTGGCAGCGGCAAGACCCGTGTCCTCACCGCCAGAATCATGAATCTCCTTCAGCAGGGAGTCGCACCCTGGAATATCCTGGCGGTCACCTTCACCAACAAGGCCGCTGGAGAAATGCGCCAGCGGATTCGCTCCCGGCTGGGCCCCGTGGCCAGCGACATCTGGATCGGAACCTTCCACAGCATCGCCTTGCGCATCCTGCGTATTGAGTGTCACCATATCGGGTACGAAAGCGATTTTGTCATCTACGATCCTGCCGACGGCCTCAAGGTGGTCACCAAGGTTCTCAAGCGCCTCAACATCAGCGCGCAGACCATGCCGGCCAAAAAGGCTCTTGGTATCATAAGCTCCCTTAAAAACAGCGGTTATCGCCCAGACGACCTGGAGAGCGCTTCGACCCTCGACACCACTGTGATCGCCCCGGTCTTCCGCGAATATCAGAAGCTGATGCTCAGCTTCAACGCCATGGATTTCGATGATCTGCTGCTGAACCTCAAGGAGATCCTGTACCACTCTTCCGATGTCCTGCAGAAGTACCAGCAGAAGTTTCGCTACATCCACGTGGATGAGTACCAGGACACCAACCAGGTTCAGTTTGAAATCCTGCACCTGCTGGCCGGACAGCACCGCAATCTTTTTGCCGTGGGCGATGACGATCAGTCCATCTATCGCTTTCGTGGTGCCACCATCGAGAATATCCTCAACTTCGAACAGCACTATCCCAATACCGCCATCTTCAAGCTGGAGCAGAATTACCGGTCTCCCCAGAGTATTCTCGACTGCGCCAACAGTATCATCAGCCGTAACCCGCGCCGTCACCCCAAGCAACTCTTCTCCGACCTGGGACCCGGCGAGAAAATCGGTCTCAAGGTGTTACCCAGCGCCGACGACGAAGCCAGCTTCATCGTCGGTGAAATCCAGCAGCTTCTCAGCGACGGGTTCGCCCCCAGTGACATTGCTGTGCTCTACCGCACCAACGCCCAGAGCCGCCTCTTTGAAGCCCTGCTGCTGCGCCGGGGAATCCCCTACCGCGTGGTGGGCTCCTTCGAGTTCTGGAAACGTAAAGAAATTCAGGACGTACTTGCCTATGTCAGCCTGATCGCCAACCCCAGGGATATTCAGGCCTTTGAACGCGTCGTCAACTACCCCCTGCGGGGTATTGGTGCCGCGTCAGTGGAGAAAATCGTCAGCCTGGCCGTGGACAGCGGTCGCCCCGTGCTGGAAGCTGCCGCCCTCATGGCCGCTGACCTGCGGGGTAAGGCCCGCCAGAGCATCGAGAATTTCCTGGAGTTTCTTGCCTCCTTCCAGGGTGGCCAGGACTACCTCATCAGCGACATGATTGAGGAAATCGTGCGCAAGGCGGGAATCGACAAGGATATCCGCAATCGCGAAGATGAGCACCAGGCCCAGTCGCGCCTGGAGAACATCGGCGAACTGATCAGCGCCGCCACCGCCTTCGAAAAGGAGCGCCCTGCGGAGCAGATCACCCTGAGCCACTTCCTTGAGGAGATCAATCTGGGCATTGAAACCCGCCAGAACACCCAGGAGGGCGTCAGCCTGCTGACTATTCACTCCGCCAAGGGCCTTGAGTTTCCCGTTGTCTTCCTCAGCGGGCTGGAAAACACCCTTTTTCCTTCGCCCATGAGCATGGGGAATCAGTTTGCCCAGGAAGAAGAGCGCCGCCTGATGTACGTGGCCGTTACTCGCTGCCAGGAAAAGCTCTTTCTCACCCGCGCCCAAAGCCGAACCATGTTCGGCAAAACCACCTTCTGCGGAGAAAGCATGTTCCTGCGGGATATTCCCCAGGAACTGCTGCATAAGCTATGAACAACCGCGATGAGCATGCCGGCCACCACCTGCGCCTGAAAAAGCGCGCTTCCTTCTTCAGCGTCAGTGTCGCCATCATCCTGGCCACCGCCAAACTGGCCGTGGGTATAACCATCAACTCCCTGGCCATTATCGCCATGGCCATCGACTCCATCATGGATATCGTCATGAGCGCCGCCAATTTTGTCGGAATCCGCATGGCCGCCCAACCTGCCGACCCGGAGCACCCTTTCGGTCACGGCAAGTTCGAAACCATGGCCGCTCTCTTCCAGGGAACCGTCATCCTCGGCATTGGTATCTTTCTGACCTATGAAGGCGTTCGACGCATTGTCAGCGGCGACACCATGGCCACGGAGGGTCTGCAGCTGGGTATCGCCATTATGGCCGTCAGCGCCATGGTCTCCCTGGTGTTAAGCCGCTACCTGCGCAGGACTGCCCGAACCACCGATTCGCTGGCCCTTCAGACTGACTCCCTGCACTATTCCACCGATGTCTGGACCAACGGCGGTGTCATGGTGGCCCTTACGGTCATGTTCTTTGTGCCATGGCCCTGGCTGGACCCACTGATCTCCATCCTCATTGCCCTGTACATCATCAAGGAAGCCCTGCCCCTGCTGGGAAAAGTGCTGAACGAACTGGCCGAGAGCGCCCTGCCTGAAACTCAGCGACAGCAGATTACGGAAATTGTGCTGGCCAATCGGGAGATTGTCGACCTCCACGACCTGCGCACCCGCAAAAGCGGCTCCACAAAAATTATGGATATGCACATAACCGTCTGTAAAAATTACACCATCAAACAGGCCCACGATATCGCCGATGCCGTGGAGGCCAGCCTGAAGGAGCAGTTTGCGGATGCCGATATTGTCATCCACCTCGACCCCTGCAGCGTCAAGCACTGCCCGGAGGAGACGCCAAACACCCAGTGCCCCATCGGCAAGCAGACCATAAAATCATAAGGGCGCCACGAACGGCATCGCCCAGTAATCTCAGAACAAGGAGGCCAGAGAGTGTACTACGGACAGGCCAGATCAGGACTCCTGCAGGGCATGAACCCGCGCACTACCATTGCCACCATCGTCATTATCCTGCTGGCCCTGTGGGCGGGAACCTTCCATAACCAGCTGAGCGCCCGGCATATCAGCACCATCCGCACTGCCCTGAATCCGTTCCTGGAGTGGTATTATGTGGCCCTGGTGGCTTTCCTGCTCTTCTTCATGGTATGGCTTGGCATCGGGCGCTTCAAAAATGTCCGCCTCGGCGGCGATGATGAACGCCCCGAGTTCACCTTTTTCTCCTGGGTCGCCATGCTTTTTGCCGCCGGCACTGGGGTGGGCATTCTCTTCTGGGCTGTGGCTCAACCCATCCTGCAATTTCAGGAGAACCCCTTTATCGGCAGCGGCATGAGCCCGGAAGCCGCCACGGTCGCCATGCGCCTGACCTATTTCCACTGGGGGCTCAACGGCTGGGCTATTTTTGCCTTTGTTGCTCTGTCCATGGCCTATTTCTCTTTTCGCCACAACCTGCCCCTCACAGTGCGCTCAGCCCTCTACCCATTCTTCGGTGAACGGGTACGCGGTCCCCTGGGCGACATCGTGGACACGCTGGCGGTTTTCGGCACCATTTTCGGTATCGCCACCACCCTCGGACTGGGCGTTCAGCAGATGAACTCCGGATTACAGCAGGTCTTTGGACTGGACGCCTCTGTGCGCCTGCAACTTTCCATCACCGCTATCATCATGGCCATTGCCACGACATCGGTGGTATCCGGAGTTCGCCGCGGGGTGCGCATACTGTCGGAGATGAATTTCTGGCTCAGCATCGCCATGGTGAGTTTTATCCTGCTCTTTGGGCCCACCCAGTACCTGATCGGGCTGATCCTGGAGTCCACGGGGGACTATCTCCAGAACATTCTGGCCATGACCTTCCACACCAACGTCACGCGGGGAGACCAGTGGCAAGCCCAGTGGACGGTCTTCTTCTGGGGCTGGTGGATCGCATGGTCACCCTTTGTGGGCATGTTCATCGCCCGCATCTCCCGGGGCCGCACCTTCCGCGAATTTGTGGCCGGCGTACTGCTGGTGCCGACACTGATCACCATCGTGTGGATCGGCCTCTTCGGAGGAACAGCTCTGCACCACGAGCAGTTCGGCGCCGGGGGCATCGTTGCCGCAGTGGAGCAGGATATCGCCAGCGCCTTGTTTGTCACCATCGAGGCCATGAATCTGGGAGTTTTTTCAACCATGGCCTCCATGGCCATGGTGCTCCTGATCTGCACCTATCTCATCACCTCTGCCAATGCGGGAACCCTGGTGATCAACACCATTCTTTCCGGCGGGGACACAGAGCCGCCCACGGCTCACCGCATTCTCTGGGGTGCTGTGCTGGCCCTGCTGACATCGGTGCTGCTGGTGGCTGGTGGACTTGAAACCCTTCAGTCAACGGTCATTGCTGCCGCGCTGCCCTTCTCCCTGATCATCGTCCTGATGATCGGTGGATTGCTGCGCGCTCTGAACCATGAACGCTTTGCTGCTCGCAAAGGTCTGCGCACGGAAGCACCCCGCGAACCTTGGATTGATCTCGATGACGCAGGGCAGAAGAGCACCTGGAGACGCACGTCAGCCAGAAGCCTGCGTAAACGACGCCTTTCCAGGGAGCGGCTGCCATCCCACGCTCACAAGGCAGAAAGTGGAGAAGAAAAAACGATGTAATAATTCACTCAGCACTCTCGCCAGCATTCTCTTCGAAGCACTGGCGCTCCTGCTGAAATACAAAGGAAAAGACGGCTCAGTAGCCGTCCTGCTGATAACCCTTGGCCAGGTTCTCAAAGCGGGTGAGTTCCTCGCGGAACAGCAGTTTGACCGTGCCGGTGGGACCATTGCGCTGCTTGGCGATGATAATCTCGGCCACATTGGGTTCGGGAGTGTCGGAGTGGTAAACCACATCGCGGTAGATGAACATGATGATGTCGGCGTCCTGCTCAATGGCTCCCGACTCGCGCAGGTCTGAGGGCATGGGACGCTTGTCCTGACGCTGTTCCACACTGCGGTTGAGCTGACTCAGGGCGATAACCGGCACATTGAGTTCCTTGGCCAGGCCCTTGAGAGAGCGCGATATCTCGGATATCTGCTGCTCGCGACTCTCCTTGATGGTGCCGCCCACCAGCTGCAGGTAGTCCACGATAATCATGTCAAGGCCCTTCTCATTGGCCAGTCGACGCGCCTTGGCGCGGATCTCCAGCACCGATATGCCCGGCGTGTCATCGATATAGATTTCCAGATTGGAGAGGCTGCCCGTGGCCTGAGCCAGCCTGGGCCAGTCGTCGCGTTCCAGCTGCCCGGTGCGCACCCGGTTGGAGTTCACCTGAGCTTCGGCGCACAGAAGACGCATGACCAGCTGCTCCTTGCTCATTTCCAGGGAGAAGATGGCCACCTTGTGCTTGCCGATACTGGTGGCATTCTGAGTCAGGCTCAGGGCAAAGGCGGTCTTCCCCATGGCGGGACGACCAGCAATAATAATGAGATCCGAGGGCTGCAGACCGCTGGTCTTGTCATCCAGGTCGTGGTAACCGGTTGTCACTCCGGTGACCTTGGATTTCTTCTCGTACAGCTCCTCAATGCGCATATAGGCGGCTTTGGTGATGTCATAGATATGGTGAAAGCCCTTTTTGGCACGCCCCTGGCTGATCTGGTAAACCTTGCTTTCGGCATAGTCCAACAGGTACTCGGAGTCCTGTTCGCCATCGTAGCCCTTTTCCACAATGTCCGTGCCCGCCTCAATCAGCTGGCGGCAGACCGACTTCTCCTTCACAATGCGGGCGTAGTGAACGACGTTGGCGCTGGTCACTACCCGTCCAGCCAGATTAACCAGGTACTCCAGCCCGCCGCAGTATTCCAGTTGCTTGCGTTTGGAGAGCTGGTCGGAAAGGGTGATGTAATCAATGGCCTGGCCATGATTGAACAGGTCGGTCAGGGCGGTGAAAATATGGCGATGGGCCTCCAGATAGAAGTCCTCGGCGCCGAGCACCTCCACCACCTTGGCCATGGCCTTGTCGTCCACAATACAGGCTCCCAGCACAGCGTGCTCGGACTCGGTATTATGGGGCGGAATTTTTATCGCGGAACGCTGCTGGATCTCCATCACTCTTCAAACACCTGTATCTCCAGGTCGAACTTGACTTCGGGGTGCAGGCGCATCTGAACAGAATGCTTGCCCAGCGCCTTGATGCCCTGGGGCAGCTTGATCTGCTTTTTGTCCACCACCAGCCCCAGCTTGCCCAGTTCATCGGCCACGTCAGCGGAAGTCACAGCACCGAAGAGTTTACCCTTGTCGCCACAGGGACGGGTGAACTTCAGGACGCCAACCTCCTGCACCGCCTTGCCCAGAGCCTGGGCCTGGGCGAGCTCGTAGGCGGCCTGCTCCTGTTCCTGACGCTTGCGCTCCTGTAGTTCGGCCAGGTTGATGTCTGTGGCCTCGATGGCCAGGCTTTTCTTGAACAGAAAGTTGCGGGCAAACCCGGGGTTAACGTCCTTGACGTCGCCCGCACGGCCCTGTCCGGGGACATTCTGCAGAAATATGACTTTCATGGAATTACTCCTTATCCTTTGCTTTACGGGAACCTTTGCCCGTCGGCGCTGCCGGCTCCTCTTTTGCCTGAGGTGCATCATCCTCAAGGACCGGTATCAGGCCTACCTTCTCCTTGACCTTGCGCTCCAGTTCCTTGGTCACTTCCGGATGCTCTTTCAGATAGGTCTTGACGTTTTCGCGCCCCTGGCCAATGCGTTCGCCATTATAGGAGTACCAGGAGCCGCTCTTGCCCAGGATGTCATAGTCCGTCGCCATATCGATGATGGTGCCGATGGAGCTGATCCCCTCACCAAAAGTGATGTCGAACTCCGCTTCCTTGAAGGGTGGCGCCACTTTGTTTTTCACCACTTTAACCCGGGCGCGGTTGCCCGTCACGTCGGTGCCCTCCTTGATGGAAGCGATGCGACGGATATCCAGGCGCATGGAGGCGTAGAACTTCAGCGCGTTGCCACCGGTGGTGGTCTCAGGATTTCCGAACATGACACCTATCTTCGAGCGGATCTGGTTGATGAAGATAACCACCGTATGGGATTTATTGATGGCTCCGGTCAGTTTGCGCAGGGCCTGGGACATCAGGCGTGCCTGAGCTCCCATGGTGGCTTCGCCCATTTCCCCTTCCAGTTCGGCCTTGGGCACCAGGGCCGCCACGGAGTCAATGACGATTACGTCAATGGCGCCACTGCGCACCAGGGTGTCGGCAATTTCCAGGGCCGACTCGCCATAGTCGGGCTGGCTGACCAGCAGGGCTTCCGTATTGATGCCGATTTTCCTGGCATACATGGCGTCAAAGGCGTTCTCGGCATCGATGAAGGCCGCCGTGCCTCCCATCTTCTGGGCCTCGGCGATGGCGTGCAGGCTGAGGGTTGTTTTCCCGCTGGATTCAGGGCCGTAAATCTCAATGACACGCCCCCGTGGATAACCACCAACGCCCAGGGCGATATCCAGAGCCAGATTCCCACTGGGCACCACGGGAATGGCGGGTATCTCCCCGGAGCCAAGGCGCATGATGCTGCCTTTTCCGTGGGCTTTCTCTATCTGGGCTATTGCCAACTCCAGTGCTTTTTGCTTTTCACTCATGAATACGCTCCCTCAGTGTGAGATGTCGATGTCAGCGAGTACTATAAATCAAAGTGCCCACAGTGTCACTTGCTATTCCCGGCCTGCTGCTCCCGCCCGTCAAGGCAAAACACTTGCCTTTTCAGCTGTCGAATCGTAGATTCCAGAATCTGGAGGCATACCGTGAACACATCATCACCATACCCCTACCGCGAAATGGAAGAGGCCCTGCGCCAGCTGCTCGCCGAACACGGCAGCAATGACTACGCCCGCCATGAACTGGCCCCCCTGATCGCGGCCAAATCCCTGCTGATGAACCATCTCTATGAGGATCTGGGGCTCGCCTCGCGCAAGGAGATGAACGCCCTCATGCAGGAGCATTTCCCCGCGCTGGCCGCCCGCAAACCGGAAAACATCCGCTGGAAGAAGTACCTCTACGACCTGCTGGGCAAAACTGCCCCCGCCTGTGGCATGTGCCAGGACTTTGACGAGTGCTTCGACTGCCAGATCGTGCAGTAGGAGCGCAGATGTTCAAGGTGCTCTTCAGGAGACTTTTCCACAGGCAATCAACGCCCCCAGCCGACGCTGAACGTTTACAGAAAACCGCCCAGGCTATGATGCTCGCCCCTGAACCCAGGCTCTACTGCCCCCCAGCTTCCGCACGGTATGAAGGGCTCAGCAAAAGCATTCGCCAGGCAATCGAAGAACACCAGGTCAATGTGGGTTTTTTCTGGGCTGAACTTCCCCCTGGACAGCGGGAAAACTGCGGGGTCATCGCCATCGCTGATCCGGCTATGGGAGCAGGGCACCCCGATGCACTGACAGCAAAGCTCGACGCGCTGCGTCGCCACACGGGTATCTCTGAGCTGGATGCCACGCGCGCCTGGAATTACCAGGATGGGTATTGTATTTTCAGCAGTGTGTGGGTCTGTGATGGTAAGAAGAGTCCCGAGGAGGCATACCGGCTGTGGAGCCGAAACGATATAGCCACCCACGTAAGCGGGTGGCTGAACTGGAAGAGGCAATCGTCCCACTGATGGGGAGTTCTGAAAAGCCAAAGGCCCACTATTCGATAGCCATATCCCTTTACATTGACAGTGTCGCTAATCCCTAGTGGGCCCTTTGGTTGCGGCACGCTCTGCGGGTTTGTCCCGTTACAGTGATCCATGATGTCATACCGTGGATTCCTCGTGGCGGCGTGCCTTCTTGGAGAGTTTGCTGTGAACAGTCATCCTACGCAATAAGCGTACCCTCCGCTGTGAATGATCTTGAGTACCGCTGGTACTCACAGAGTATAGTGAGTTTTTGCAGAAATAATTCAAGGCTTTTCTTGAATTTTTTGTACAATATCGCTGGAAATATCTCTTCAGGTACCACAACAGCGCCTGGAGCGCAGCTCAAAGGGGGAACCATGCTGGGAATGGAAAAAATCATCGAGAACAAGGCCGCTCTGCTGAAAGGCACCCTGACCGTGGAGGAAGCACTGGAACTCGCCGTTGCCTTCCGGGATGCCCGCAACTACCTCTGGAACAAGTTCGGCAGCGATCATGTGGTGGCCCTCTCCCTTGACAATGCCCTGAAAATGATCGCGGCCATCAGTGAGCTGCACAGCCGCAACGCCATCAGCGGGCAGGCGCGCATCGGCGACCTCATAACCCTTGGCGGCGCCTTTGGCGAGTACCTGCAGCGCGAAGAGGAAATCTCAGGGTACAGCAGCGATGCGCAGGGCCGCCGGAAAAAGTAACTCAAGTTTCACAGCCTGCAGCCATGACCTGAGACTGTGCAGACTTGGCCCACCTGGCATTATGGCTTGCGCTTCTCTTATGAGATCAGGGTGAACGTCGCCAACGCTGGCTCACCCTCGCGCAGCCCCTTTGCAGGTGCCCCCTGACAGACATCTGTCAGGGAATCCAGGCGCTCGAGGTACTGTTGACTGGTGCTGAGCAGTTCGTTGCGCCGACGCTCAAGCAGCTGCCCCTCGCCCCCGCTGTATTTGAGAAATTCCTGTACCTGCTGCGCAAAGAGCTGGCGGGCATGCTGCCATTCCCGGAGAACCTCGCTGCCGTGCAACACATCCAGTAGCGCTGGGTTTAACGTGCGCTCCAGCTCATCACCCATCCCTGCCGAATCCATCTGTGGAGGGTGCTGCCCGGTACGCGCAGCACTCAAAAGCCCGTGCACCAGGAGCACGTGGGTAATCTTGGCGCGTATACAGGGAATGGCCAGGCTACTGGTCTGAAACTTGCCGTACAGCCCCCCCAGCCCCTGGATATTCTCAACCAGCATATCCGTATCGGTCACCAGGGTGTTCACCTGTTGACTCAGCTCTTCAGAGCTTCCCGCCAGCTGCTCTATGCTGGCGGCCACCTGCCCGGTCGTGGTGGACTGCTGCTCCAGGGCCGCATTAATACTGCTCATCATATCACCCACTTCTTCAATGGCCTCCATGATTTGCTGAAAGCTGCTCTGGGCCTTCTGAGAAGCCTGCTCCTGCTGATCAGCGGTTTCGCTGGCCCGACGCGCGCTGATGGTAGCACCTTCTACCCGGTTCACAATAACGGCAATAGATTTCTCGATTTCACCGGTAGAGTTCTGGGTATTTTCCGCCAACTTCCGCACTTCGTCGGCCACCACCGAGAACCCTCGTCCAGATTCACCGGCCCTGGCCGCTTCGATGGCGGCATTGAGCGCCAGCAGGTTCGTCTGCTCAGAGATATCATTGATCACCGAAACCACATGCCGTATCTCCTGGGCACTGCTTTGCAACTCAAGGATCTGCGCTGCCAGCTCCCCGATTTCTGTTTTCAGCTGCTGAATGCTGGCAGTGGATTCCCGCAGGCTGTGGACTCCATCCCGGGCCAGGTCCACCGTTGCCAGGGAAGACTGGGTGGAAACAGAAACACTGGATGATATTTCATGAATCGTGGCGTTCATTTCATGGGCGGCAGTGGAAACTTCACTGGTAGTATCCAGGTTGCGATTGCTGGCCAATCGCACATGCTCCATGACTTCCAGCACACTGGCAGTGGCACCAGCGGTTCGCGCCAGTAATTCCATGGTACTGGAGACATTTTTATCCATACTCTCGATAAACGTATTAAAAGAGCGGCTCAGCGTTCCCAGTTCATCGCGACTGCTGCTCTCCAGCCGCTGCCGCAGATCCCCCGTTCCCGACGCCAGGGCACGTGCGTGGGTGTTGATTTCAAATATCCCTTTTGTCAGCTCCCGGGCAATAACCATGGCCAGGCCCAGGGTCACCAGCAGGGAGGCCAGCACATGCCCGAAGGTAAGCAGCAGCTGCGCCGCCGCGCTTGACTGACGCTCTGCCATCATATCCACAAGTGCTCCTGCCTGCGCGTCTTCCAACTGCTTGAGGAGGTTGATCCGTTTCGTACTGAGCGAAAACCACTGCTGAGAATCCACGCCGAAGTCCCCACCACCAGGCAGTGCCTGCGCTCTGCCGCGCATTCGCTCGACTTCGGCATGAACCGGATCGGCAAGTAACTGCTCAGAGGCCTGTCGACCCGGTGCGCCCGCCAGGGTAGTGAAATTGCCCAGATGCGTCTGCTGGTCCGCTACCAGTGAGAGGAACAGCATATACATGCCCGGCGCGAAACCTTGGCGCGAGAAGGTATTGGTCAGAACTGCACGCTCTATACCGGCGTATTCCTTGGCACTGAGTACACTGGCATAGGCGGTCAGATTTCTGGTAATGGCAGCGTCATCGCTCAGCAGACTCAGCTGCGCAACCATCTGCAGACACTGATGGTTGATTGCGGTGTAATAGGCGAGGGTGTCATCAACATTCAGGGCAAGGGACGATACCTGGCCGCGCACGGACGCCAGGCGACGCAGTTCGCTGAAAACCTGATCCAGGGTGTGGTGCTGCTTCGTGGATGGATTGCGGGAGAGGAAAGCCTCAAGCTCGGCAACACGCTGATCGGTGTTCTTATGCTGATCCCTGAGCTCAGCGCGGAACTGCTCACCCTGGGAACCCAGCATTCCCGCGCTCAGGCCACGTTCACGCTGCAGCTCATGTACCAGGGAACCAATGGTAGCGGAAAGGTCAACCTGCAGCGCGAGGGAAGACAGGGTTCGTGACTGCTGCCATGCTCCCATAATCAACCAGCTGCCCATCAACAGCAAAGATCCGACGGGAACCAGCACCAGGACTGCCAGTTTCAACTTCATGGAAAATCGTGAAAATATGACCATAGTTCCACCTACCGGAAAGACTCCAAGCGCAAGTGCGCCAGTTCACAAACCCGGCGCGATCACTGCCCGTTTTCAGGTCATAGCAGAAGAATCACAGGAAGAAATTGACTTATGTCAAGAAGGGGTCACTCGCCGTTGCGCTGGCACTTCAACTGCTCCAGGCTGTCGACAAAGTTGATGATCAGGCGACGCTGATCCGGATCCATGGGGAGAAACTGAAAGGCAGCCCGAACATGATCATGTTTCAATAAAAGGTTGTGGAACGCCTGGGTACGCATCAGCACACCAGTTACCTCAATAATCTGGAGTTCCTGGGCCAGGCTGTTGTGGAAACGCAGGCCGATGCGGTCGTAAATGGCGGTCTCCTTGCTGAAGGTTCGCACCACCTGAATCTGGGCGCCCGTAACAGAAATATCCTTCAGAAAGGCTTTATAGGAGACCTTTCCGTCAATCACCACTTCTACTGCCAGATCTCCGACAGCCATAACCCGTTCAGCGCGGCGCCGCTCACGCTGATTGAAGATACCTTCCACCTTTTCCGTAATGATACGGGGCGTAAAGGGCTTCACAATATAAGAGGAAGCACCAGCCTGGATAGCGGCGACAATAGATTCCTTGTCCTTGCGGGTGGTGATCATGATAAAGGGAATATCAATCATGCTGGGAGTTGCCCGTACTTCGCGCAACAGATCATGGCCCGACATGTCGGGCATCTCCCAGTCACAGAAAATCCACTCAATGGGGTGACTGTAAATGATGGCAAGGGCCTCGCGGCCGTTCGCTGCTTCCAGAATATGCTGGCAACCCAAGTGGTCCCTGATAATGCTCACGATAATGCGCCGCATGGTGGATGAATCTTCCACCACCAGTACCGTTTTGTCTTCCAGCATAATTTCCCTTTCCATTGCCCGTCCGGACATACCCGGGTAGAGCGTGCCTGTGTGCGCACCGCTCTTATAGTAAAAAGATGTCAGACAAATGGCAATGAAAATTGCACTCCATTGTCAATAAGCGCTTCCCGGATTCAGTCCAGCGCCTGTGGATCGGAGAGATTGAAGATGGGATGGCTGTACCAGTAGAAGAAATTCCCCCGTGCCGCTGGCGCGGTGCAGTTGATACGGGTACGCCCTTTGCCCGGTGGACGGGGCGTTTTCACCTCAATGGTGGCTGTGTCTTCGCCGCGCTCCAGCCAGGTCACCGGGACCCTCCCCTGGAAACTCATGTAGCAGGCCAGATCGTTTTCCCGAAAATTCCCCCGCTCAAGGGTCATGGTCAGGGTATAGGGGTTGTCATGATCCCGCAGAACGGGATCAGAGGGCTCGGCAGAGAGTACCGGCAGGGCCCGGCTGTTCACCTTGACGCGAAATTCACCCATTTCCGCAAACTGGGCTGCCATGGGAAAACGCGTGATGACCATGGCGTCACTGCGGTGGCTCATGGCACCGGAATGCTGGGCGATGCCCATATAGCCCAGCTCGCGCAGCACTTCCATCATTTCCCGGTTATACTCGCCATAGGGATAGGCAAAGAGGCCGTGATCGCTCCCCAGTTCCTCCTTGAGAATATCCCGTGCCCGCGTGAAATCCCCGCGCAGCCGCTGACGATACTGGCTCTCGGTTTCACCGTCTTTACGCAGGATAAAGTGCTCGTGGGTGTGAGAGTGGTTACCGTACTCAATCAGTCCGCTCCCCTGTATTTCGCGCATCTGCTCCCAGGTCATGTAGACACCGAAGCCGCGCTGCACCCCTTCGGTGGTCACAAAAATCGTCATGGGAAATTCATACTGACGCAGCAGCGGCATGGCGCTGGAATACACCGAGCGATACGCATCGTCAGCCGTCAGCACCACACACTTCGACGGAAAGGGCTGCTGTTGGCGATACAGCTCCATCGCTTCGCTCAGAAAAATCACATTGAAATTATTCTGCTTGAGGTAGCGCAGATGGGCTTCAAAAAGCTCCGGTGTTACACTGGTTGAAGCGGGTGTGTCGGTGGCAAAATGGTGATAGACCAGCACCACACAGGAATCCGCAGCCTGGGCTGCCCCGGAAAAAAATGCTGTGAATATCAGGGCAGCCAGAAGCGCCCGGAACCGGTGAAATCCTCGGTAGTTTTTCATGTAAGAACCCTCAGGAAAACCACTTGCTTTTTCTGGTGACCGAATTATAATTCATGGCCGAAATCAACAACAATGACTATACACGATGGAGGCGTACTATGCCAATCTACGAATACCAATGCAGCACCTGCAGCCATCAGTTTGAAAAAATGGAAAAGATGGATGCGCCCAAAACCACAAACTGCCCCCAGTGTCAGGCCCAGGCCCAGCGTCAAATCAGCCTGAGCGCCTTCGCCCTCAAAGGTGGCGGCTGGTACAGCGACGGTTACGGCACTTCAAAGGCCAGCGCACCCGCTTCCCCCTGTGCCGCCAGTGGCGGCTGCCCTTCTGCGGGCCAGTGCGCTGCCGCATCATCCTGATTGTGCAACTTTCCGGGAGCCGGGACCCTGTTCCGGCTCCCGCTTCTTTTCTGGAGCCCTTGTGAAAACGCCACAACGCCTCAGCCATCTCCTGCCCTCCCTCCTGAAGCAATATGACCTGGACAGCGGCATTGAACAGCACCGCATCGCCGCTTTGTGGCCTGCCCTAGTGGGAGAGCCCATGCGCTACCATACGCGCGTCCAGCGAGTGACCCACGACCGCCTCCACGTCGTCGTCAAAGAGCAGCGCTTCCTCTACCCCCTCTCCCTGCTGAAGCCACAGATTTTGAAAGCGATTGTGGAGAAAGATCTCGGAAACTTCCGCGATATCACCTTCTCCTACTCCAACCGCGCTCAATTTGAAAAAGCCCCGCCACCTGCAGCTCCACCGCGACCCCTGAGCCCGGAGGAAAAGCAATGGTGTGCTTCGATGGCGCAGCATATTGAAGGTGAGCTGGCTGATATATTCCGCCGCATCGTTGAAAAAGACCTCACTTCAAAGCGATAACTCAGGATTCGGCGCGCCAGACTGAGCCTGGCGCACCGAATCCTGAGCCATAATCCACACCAGAAAACGTTCAATTTCCACATCCCTCTTCCCCCGACGGCCAATTCATACTATACTTAACGTTTCATGTTGACTTTATATCCTGAAAACGTTACCAGTCGGAGGAAGGCTTGGAAATTCCAACAGATAACGGGTGCCGCCAGGAATCCCGCCGCCAGACCTGGCATGAACTCATACGCCTGATTACTTTTGTTGATCTGCCCATCAAGAAGAAATTCCGCCTCTTTGCCGTGGGCACCATTTTCTGGTTTCTCTCCATGGCCGCAGTCGCAGTGGTCTCCCTGACCGCCATTCACTATAAATACAACCAGATCGCGGGGCACACCCTGCCCTACTCCCAGGCTATCAGCAAAGTCATCGTCCATGTGCAGGGCATCTCCAGCAGTATCACCCAGGCGCAGCAGGAAACCGGTGATGCCGGGGCGCGTCAGCTGGAGTCAGCCCAGAGTCATGTCAAGAGCATCCGGGGTATTATTTCGGCCCTGAGCCTGGGCATCAACAGCAGCCAGGGCAGCACTGGCGGTAATCTTGTGGAAAACTTCATCCTGAGCATGGCACGCTCCGACGTGGAAGGAACCCAGTACCTGCAGCGCATGCTGACCCTGGTGGAGCAGATGGATCGCCATATCAGCCTTCTGCAGCAGTTCCGACAGAATCCCGCTGAAAACGCACCAGACATACAGCACATCCTGAACTTGCTGGGAGGCCAGCTGGAAGAGGCCCACACGCTCTCTGCCAGCTTCACCGAGTCCCTGACGGGGGAGTACACCGCCAACACCCAGCTCATCAACGAAATCGTACGCACCTCCATCCACATTATTCTGCTGGTGCTGCTGCTGGCAACCCTGCTCCTGCTCATATTCACCCGCTGGATCACCGGAGCCTTCTACAAACCCATTGACGCCATTATCAACCAGATCCACGACCTGGGGACCGGCAAGGTTGACCTGGACAATAAACTCACTATCCATTCAAAAGACGAGATGGGAACCCTCTCCAGCGAATTCAACGAGCTTATAGAAACCGTGTACGGCATGACCATATTCAAAAAGGTCATCGAGGAGGACTCCACCCTGGACGAAGTCTACCGCCGCCTGGGCGAAGTCTTTGAAAACGAGCTTGGCATTGAGCGCTACATGATCTACGAAGTGAACGGAAACAAGAAAGAGATGCGCGCCGGCTACCCTCCCCTGGTGGGAGACCGCAAACTCTTCTGCTACGAGGACATCCTCTCCGACTGCAGCCTCTGCCGCGCCGTCAAAACCGGCCATACGGTCTCCTCCTTCGAGTTCCGCGGTGTCTGCCGTCAGTTTCTGCCCGACACCGGCATGGAGCACGTGTGCATCCCCATGATGCTGGCTGGCGTCACCGGCGGGGTCGTGCAGTTCCTCTTTCCCTCGCGGGGCGAAAAGGGCCATATCAACGAAGTGGAAAACCAGCAGCTTTTCAAGGCAGAGACCTATATCAAGCAATCTCTGTCGGTGGTGGAGACAAAACGCCTTATGAATACCCTGCGGGAATCGGCGATGGTGGACACGCTCACCGGGCTCTACAACCGCCGCTTTCTGCAGGAACACACCAAGCAGATCATCAGCGGCGTCCTGCGCCGCCGCAAAACCATAGGGCTGCTGCTGTGCGACATCGATTACTTCAAGCAGATTAACGATACCTTCGGCCATGATGTGGGAGACCTCGTCCTGAAAGAAGCCGCCGCCTGCATGCGCAACAGTGTACGCGAAGCAGACATCGTCATACGCTTTGGCGGCGAGGAATTCCTGATCCTCCTTCTGGATGTCGATCAGGGTGACGCCATTGACGTGGCAGAAAAAATCCGGGTCAAAATCGGCGACATGAAAATAACCGTACCCGATGCCGTCATCCAGAAAACCATCTCCATCGGAGTCAGCGAATTCCCCGGAGACACTGACGGATTCTGGCAGGCCATCAAGTTTGCCGACGTGGCCCTGTACAAAGCCAAAGAGACTGGTCGCAACAAGACCGTGCGCTTTGAGCCGGACATGTGGCCCCGCAAGGAATTCTGACACGGGAAAAGAAGAGTTGCGCAAAGGCCATTAAGTTTTCCTTGTACCCGCCGAAAAAGGAGATAACAACCCAAGGAGCCACCATGCGAAAACTCACCATTCTTCTGTTCTGCATTGCCTGTCTCGCAGCCACCCCCGCCTGGGCTGAAGAATACGAAATCGGCATGGTGGGCGCTGTGGAAGAGCGCTCCTGGGCGGAACTGGGCAGCCGCGTACGCCACCTGGAGGCCGGCAGCCCCATCTTCCCCGGCGAACAGATTGTCACCGGTCGTCAGGGCAAGGTTCAGATACTCTTCAGCGACAACTCCCATCTGGCCATGGGTCCCAGCAGCCGGGTGCACCTGCAGCACTACCTCTACCCCCACGACACCCATGAACTGCCCGGCCTGCACCTGGTCATGCTCCGGGGGAGCTTTCGCTTTGCCCCTGGGGAGATGGCCCTCTATTTTCGGGACGGTATACGACTGGAGTCCCCCATGGCGGTGGCTGCCGTTCCGGGTGGCATGTCAGGACACCATATCCAGCCTGGACGGGAGCAGCACTTTCACCTCTACCAGGAGACCCAGTATCCCATGGAAGTGCGCAGTAAAAAAAGCGCCCGAAAGGTGCAGCTGGATGGGGTGCGCAACACCGTGGAGCTGAGCACCCGCGCGGACATCGGCACGCCCCGTCCCATGCTGACCAGCGAAATGACCATTCACAGCGATGTCAGTGTCGGCCACAAGGGCCGCCGCTTTGGCTATGGCCAGCATACGCCCGCCTTCATCGCCATTGATACCACAGAACCCGGAGACGAGGTTATCGTTCCGGTAAAAACCGATAGTCGTTGGCTGGGGATGCAACCATGAAGAATCTGCGCATACGACTCGCCACTGTGCTTCTGTGCCTGCTGGCCATGAGCCAGGCCCATGCCCTGGAATACACCTGGGCCACCCACAGCGACAAGGAGCGGCTGGTGCTGAACTTCAGCCAGCCGATTCCATCCTACACCGTTGAACACATTGCGCCTGACCGGGTGCGCATCCACTTTGCCCAGGATATCTGGAAAGCCGAACCTCGCCCGACCATGCCGGATCTGAGCAGCAGCCAGGTCATCGCCCGCGTGGAAACAACAGTCAGCAGTATTGATATCTCGCTGCGCATGCACCTTTCCACCGTGCGCCACTTTACCCTGGCAAAGCAACGCAAGCTGGTACTCGACTTCCCCCGTGAACCCCTGATGATCCACTGGGAAGACCTGCAGGCGCTTCCGCGCCCATCAGCCATGGCGCCGAAGAAAGGGCACACGCAAGCGCTGGCCTCTCAGAAATCCCCCGCACCGCAGAACAGCACCCCCACGGAGGGGAGCCAGAACCATGGCCCCATCACGGCAGCTGATGCATCCACTACCGCGCAAACCCCTGGCGGAGAAACCATTACCGACATTGAACTCCCCGCCGAGAATGTCGAGCTGGCAGCGGTGGAATACCACTCTCCCCAGGAAGATTTTGAGAACCTCTCTCACCTGGTCCGCCAGTATCCCGATGACGCCAACCTGCACTTCAATATGGGTATTGCCGCCTTCTCTACCGGCCGTTTTCCCCTTGCCCTCAACGCCTTTGAACGCGCCCTGGCCCTCGATCCCTCGAACGGTCAGCCACTGGTGGAAATGGCCCGTGCCCACCTCGCCATGGGCAATCCCGCAATGGCCAGCCTGGACCTGGAAAGAGCCCTGCAGCGCCAGCTCTCTCCCCAGGTACGCAGCGCGGTGGAGTTGACCCTGGATCAGACCCGCGTCGTACCCACATACCGCACGTACCGGGGTGAGTTCTTCCTGGGAGCCCTCTACGACAGCAATATCCCTTTGGCGCCAGCGGGCACCAGCGTCGCCATTGGTGGCGTCGAGCTGCCCCTGCCCCTCGACAGCCGCAAGCAAAGCGATACCGCTCTTTTTGCCGGCTTTGCGCTGGGAACGACCAGTTGGGCCGCTGGCAGCGACAACCGCATTGACATCAGCCTCAGCCACTATCAGAAGTGGCACCAGGATCTTGATCAGTACGACACCTCCTACAGCGAGATCGCCTGGGGGCTCTCCCAGGAAAATCACCAGCGCCACCACACTGCAGCTGTCCTGCGCATCGGCCACGCCCGCGACGATGAAGGCACTCTGGTCAATCGGGTTATTCTCCAGCCCCGCTACACGTTCGTCGCCACTCCCAGGCTGGCAACGCGCACTGACCTGAGCTTCGAATATCGCGACTACAGAATCTTTGATGAGCGCAGCAGCGTAATTTCCCGCCTGGGCCAATCCCTGCGGATGGTCAGGGGACAGCATGATGCCCATAATATCGCCATCGGCTTCGCCCTCTTCCACGAGCGCTCCGACCTGGACACCTCGTCCAATGAAGGCTGGGAGATCTCTTTGACCGAAAACTATCACCTCGGTGTTCGCTCCATCCTTTTCGCGAACCTGGAGTATCGCGTGGCCAGCTACGACGAGGCCCTGCCCGGTGAATCCGTACGTGAAGACAAAGCGACTCGCCTGCAAACCGGTATCCACAGCCAGATCGGCAAGCGAACAGCCCTTCGGCTACTCCTTGGCTATCGCGAAAACTCCTCCAATGTTCCCGCCTATGATTACCGCGCTCTGCAGGGAGGCCTCTCGTGGCACCTGACCTTCTGAACCCCTGAGTTACGGGCATACGGGATTATTTGTTTCAAAATGCTTTACTCCACTGCGATCATTAGCTATATTGCACAGCACGCTCCCTTGACACAGTCGCTGGCAAGGCAGAAGGGCGCTCACCGCAACACTCTGTAAACAGGCCGCACCCGATCGCAGGAGGCTCCCATCGACCGCCATCCGTACGCCCACCCTGCATGCACCGCACCGCGCCAGAAAATTCTGCTCAGTCTGTTGATATCCCTGATTCTCGTGGCCATCGCCGCCTCCACGGCAGGCTTTTCCCGTTATCTCCACGAGCGCAATACCGACCAGGGGATGCGTACCGCTGCCAACCTGGCTATCGCCCAGGAGCGCCATATCACACTGACCATTCGCGCCGTTGACATCATCCTGGAAAGTATCGCCGAGGAGTTTGGCGCCCACCAGGAGCTCCTGGCAGATC
Source organism: Desulfurispirillum indicum S5 (assembly GCF_000177635.2). Lineage (NCBI taxonomy): Bacteria > Pseudomonadati > Chrysiogenota > Chrysiogenia > Chrysiogenales > Chrysiogenaceae > Desulfurispirillum > Desulfurispirillum indicum. Next base: position 66,590 of record NC_014836.1, on the reverse strand, counting down.
CTGGGACATCGGAGCTTTTGCGACAACGGCTTCAGAGCATACCGGAGCTGGCAGACCTGGCCATTTTCGACGCTGATGGCCAGGCACTTCACCTGGCCCGCTATCGCGAAAAATCACCGCACTCCATTGACGTCAGCGATCGCGAATTTTTTCTGGCTCAGCGCGATATCCGCTCCTCGGGGCTTTTCATCGGCCAGGCCCAGCGCAGTCGCGTCGATGGGGAGTGGTTTATTCCCGTCAGCCGCCCGATCATCACCGATGGCCAGCTTGAGGGTGTGATCCTGGGTGCCCTGCAAAGCGATTCTCTCAGCACCTATTATGCCAGCCTGGACCGGGATGGCCATCGCGCTTTCTCCCTGCTGCACATCCCCTCAAACTCCGTGCTGGCCGCCTACCCGCCCCACAGGGCCATGGCGCACCCCGGCGATTCCGCTGACTGGGTTCCCATCGACATTTCTACACATCCCGATCGCTCCCATACACAGATGCTCACCCTGAACCACCAGCTCCACGCCTTCAGCTTCCTGGCTGTGGACGGCTCGCCTCTGGCCGTGACGGTTACCATTGCCGCCGATGAGTTCATGGGTCGCTGGTATGACGGAATCCGGACCCATCTTTTCTTCATGTCCCTGTTTTCGCTGATGGCTCTCGCTGTGGGAACCTTCCTCTGGCGCAACATGCTTGCCCGTGACCGGATTTCCGCTGAACTCAGAAGCAGTGAAGAGCGTTACCGCACCCTCTTCGAACGGTCCCTCGACAGTATTTTTCTCATTGATGATGAGGGGCAGGTGTCAGAAAGCAACCCGGCAGCCCAATCCCTGGTGGAACACAGCATCGGACACTTTGCCATGAACAGCATCTTTGAGCTGCTGGCACCAGAAGGGGAAAATCTGCAGGCCATGCTGGATCTGGTCAATGCCGCCAGACAGGGGCACAGGGCCCAGCAGGAGATCATAATTTCCGGCGAAAAACCCATCTACCTTGACGTCCACGCCGTCAGCATGGACGAAACACATATCCTGCTGGTCGCCCGCAATATTACCCGTAGAAAAACCAGCGAACTGCGCCTGCGCGAAAGCGAACAACGCTTCCGCGATGTATCCAACGCCGCAGGCGAATATATCTGGGAAATTGACAGCGATGGCTGCTTCACGTTCCTGACGGATCGTGTCGTAGACGTACTGGGATATCCGGCTGAAGAACTGCTGGGTCGCTCCCCCTTTTCCCTGATCCCCCCGGAAGACGCCCAGAAGGTGCAAAGAGTGTTCTCGCGCATCGTGCGCGCCCAGAAATCCTTCAGCGGCTTCTCCTACCGGTGCATCACCCGCAGTGGCACCATTATCTGGCTGGAAATCAGCGGTGTACCCATCGTGGGCCCGTACGGAACTGTACAGGGCTACCGGGGTGTCGGCCTGGATATCACCCTGCGCAAGCGCGCTGAAGAGGCTCTCCAGGAAGCCCGACGTCAAGCCGAAGACTCCAGCCAACTCAAGAGCATGTTTCTGGCCAATATGAGCCATGAGCTGCGCACCCCCCTCAATGCGATTCTTGGCTACAGCGAAATGCTCCAGGAAGATGCCGCCGTCATGGGTGCCCAGGAGATGGTCGGTGACCTCGCCAAGATCCACAGCGCTGGCGAGCACCTGCTCAGACTCATCAACGATGTGCTGGATATTTCCAAAATTGAAGCCGGAAAAATGGATGTCTACCTTGAAGAGGTGAATATCGCGCGCCTGGTACGCGATGTGGCCGACACCATCACCCCCCTGGTCCGTAAAAACAAGAACCACTTCCACCTGGAGTGCGGCCAGAACCTGGGGGCCATGCACACAGACCTGACCAAAGTTCGCCAGATTCTCTTCAACCTCCTCAACAACGCCGCCAAGTTCACCCAGAACGGCAGCATCACCCTCCGGGTACAATGCCAGGAAGACCGGGAAATCCCCACGATCTCCTTCCAGGTCATTGATACGGGAATCGGCATTGAGCAGCAGCGGTTGAGCTCTCTCTTCCAGTCATTCACCCAGGCCGATGTCTCCATCTCCCGCAAATATGGCGGAACCGGACTTGGGCTGGCCATCAGCCAGAGTTACAGCCATCTACTGGGGGGTGGCATCACCGCCCACAGCAAGCCGGGCGCTGGCTCAACATTCTGCCTCACGCTCCCCCTGATCAGGCAGCCCCACTCCTCCACAGCACCCCGGCACGGCGGGGAAAGCGATCTTCGCAACGCCCTGGCGGCTGCCGAGCACCCTGGTGATGTGGTACTCATCGTTGACGATGACCCAGAAGTGCGGCACCTGCTGCGAAAATCACTGGAAAAAGAGGAGTTTCACGTCATGGAAGCGCACAGCGGCAAAGAGGCACTGCGCCTTGCCCGCAGCTGCTCCCCCATCGCCATCACCCTGGATGTCATGATGCCGGAAATGGATGGCTGGAGTACCCTGTCCGCACTGAAAGCCGACCATCAGACCGCGAATATCCCCGTGATCATGCTCACCATCATCAGTGAACGCAATATCGGCTTCTCCCTGGGGGCGGATGAGTACCTGGTCAAGCCTGTTGACCGGCAGATGCTCACCGGTCTGCTGCAGCGCTACCGCCACGGGGCCCGAATCCTTATCGTTGAAGATGAACCCCTGACACGCAACACCATCGCCAGCATCCTCAGCGAGGAGCACTATGAAGTACAGCAGGCGGAGCATGGCGCCGAGGCGGTGGAACTGCTGCAGACCCTGCCAGAACTGCCCCATATCATTCTGCTGGACCTGATGATGCCCGTGATGGACGGTTTTGCTTTTGTCCAGGCTCTTCAGGCAGACCCGCGCTGGAAGTCCATCCCGGTTATCGTCCTCACGGCCAAAGAGCTGCATCGCAATGACCGTGAGCGCCTGCAGGGCTTTGTGGAAGAAATCCTGCAAAAAGATGCTTCCTCCGCCAAAGCCATTCTCTCCCAGGTTCGCAACTTCCTGACGCGCCATCGCAAATCAAACGGGAAGTGAAACTTTCTCCTTGTGCCTTTTGCTGCTATGCAATAACATTTTCCTGCCAGAACCTGTTTGTACCATCAGTTTTCCTGGGAGAATTTCATGGGCCTCCTCAATACCATCCGGGGCAAAATCATCACCTTTGTGATCATCGTGGCTGCCGGTATGGCGCTCCTGATCTCGCTTTCCATAAACACTCTCCACAAAAGCCTCTGGGAGTCCCGCAAGGATGCGGTACGCTACGCCGTACAGAATGCCTACAGTGTTCTCAGCTTCTATGAGCAGCAGGAGCGCGCCGGACTCATGAGCCGGGAGGAAGCCCAGCGCATCAGTAAAGATCTCCTGCGCTCCATGCGTTACGAAAACAATGAGTACTTCTGGATCAATGACACCCATCCCCGCATGATCATGCACCCCATTCAGCCACAGCTGGATGGGCAGGATCTTTCATCCTATACAGATCCTGCCGGGAAAAGGCTCTTTGTGACATCGGTGGAAATTGCCAGGGCAAGCCAGCAGGGCTACATGGAGTATCTCTGGCCTAAACCCGGGCATAGCGAATCCGTGCCAAAGGTCTCATACCTCAAGTACTTCGAGCCGTGGGACTGGGTGCTGGGCAGTGGGGTCTACCTGGATGAGATCAATACCCTGTTCTGGGGTCAGGTTCGCCTGAGCGCCTTTATCGTCCTGACCATCATCTTCCTGCTGCTGGTTCCCGTCGCCACCATGACGCTCTCCATCAATCGCTCCATGGCGCGCCTCATTCACGCCATTCGCCACACAGGTCGCAGTGGCGACCTGTCTACCCAGGTACAGTTTGAAGGCAACGCCGAGGGAGAAATGCGCCAGATCGCGCTGTCTTTCAACCAGATGCTGAAGCGACTGCGCCTGGCCCAGCAGGAACTGGAGCAGGCCCGCACTGCCGCCGAAGCAGCCAGTGAGGCCAAGGCCCAGTTTCTGGCCAACATGAGCCATGAGCTGCGCACCCCGCTGAATGCCATTATCGGCTACAGTGAAATGACCCAGGAAGACATCGCCGCAGGCAATACCCAAAGCGTTCAGCAGGACCTGGAGAAGATCAACAAGGCGGGCCTGCACCTGCTGTCAATCGTCAACGACATTCTGGACATTTCCAAGATTGAAGCGGGAAAAATGGATCTGTTCCTGGAAGATTTTGACATAACGCAGCTTCTCCACGATGTGGTGGCGATCATGACTCCCCTTATGGAAAAGCAGGGCAATCAGTTTCAGCTCGTACTCAGTCCCGATATTGGCATGATGCACGCTGACCAGACCAAAGTGCGCCAGATTCTGATCAACCTCCTCAGTAATGCCACCAAATTCACCCACCAGGGGGAGATCACCGTCGAGGTGCAGAACCATGGCGAGCATATCGTCGTGAGTGTCCATGATACAGGCATTGGCATGGATCCTGAACAGGTGGATCGACTCTTCAAGGCCTTCACCCAGGCCGATGCTTCTACGACGCGCAAATACGGAGGAACTGGACTGGGGCTCTCCATCAGCCAACACTTCTGCCATATGATGGGTGGATCTATCCGTGTCGAGAGCACCCCAGGCAAGGGCTCACACTTCACGGTCCAGCTGCCGCGAAAAACGCTTCGGCCACCAGCGCAGCAGCCAGCTGGCGAAAAGACCACTCCCACGACAATCCAGGGTAGCGGTGAACATGTGATTCTCATAGTGGATGACGACCCTGTGGTGCGGGATATTATCTCCCGCTCGCTGGTCAGGGAGGGATACAGTGTCGTCCAGGCCTCCGATGGCAAGCAGGCCCTGGAGTTGGCTGAGAAATTCCTTCCCACCGCCATCACCCTGGACGTCATGATGCCCGGCATGGATGGATGGCAGGTTCTGAGCCAGCTGAAAGCCAACAGCCAAACCCGTCATATTCCCGTCATCATGGTGACCATTCTCAACGAAAAGAGCACCGGCTTCTCTCTGGGCGCATCAGAGTATCTGGTCAAGCCCGTTGACAGGGAAGTGCTGCGGGACGTAATCAGCCGATACCGCCACCCCGGCCACCAGCAGCCCGTCCTGGTGGTTGACGACGACGCCATCACCCGCTCCACCCTCAGGGAAGTGCTCGTTGCGGAAGGCTACGCAGTCATAGAAGCGGAACATGGCAAACACGCACTGCAGATGCTTTCCGAACACCAGCCAGCATTGATTCTGCTTGACCTGGTGATGCCGGTCATGGATGGGTTTACCTTTGCTGCTCACCTGAAGGCTCACCCCCAGTGGAGCAAGCTCCCGGTTATTGTCCTGACATCCAGGGAGCTTGATCCCGCAGACTGTCGCAAGCTTGAAGGGCATGTGCATAACATTCTGCAGAAACATGCCTGTCCGCCTCAAACCCTGATTTCCCAGGTGCGCCAGTTCATTGATGACCACAGGATCAAAGGCGACTCCTGAGAGCTTGCTGAAATACCTCCGCAGGCAAATGACGACAACACCACTCAGCGACCACCGTGAATTCGCATCAGAACACAGATATAGGGGGTTCCCGAAAAGAGAACCCGCCGGGTTTCCACAATTTCAAAGGTGGGATTGTCCCGCAGGTGGGGAGGCAGAATGCGCCCCTGTCGACGCGAAAGTTCATCATGTGCCAGGGCAATCGCCTGCTCGCGGGCCACGTCTTCGGAAGCCTCAATGGGAACGCACTCGGAGGCGTACTCCAGGCCATAGGAAGATGAGGTGAAAAATATCCAGTCCGGCAGCGGTTCCTCTGAGAAGCCCGCAGAACGCTGCTGGCCAGGTGCCACACAGGCGCTCAGGAGCAGCGCCACCATGATCAGCAGTACACACATCGCAGTGGAAGAAACTGTTCTGTACATCACGGCCTCCTCATTCTTGGTGACTGCACAAAAAGAGCCGCAAACGCCTCGTAAAAGATACAGGCCGCTGTTTTATTCCCGCCTTTTCTGTCTTTCCTTTGTGCCTTTGTGAGCTTTGTGTGAAAAATCGTCTTTCTCAGCAGCCTGTCAGCGGCTCAGCACCGCCCGCACATTCACCATCCCCGGCCCCGCACTGTCAACGGCAACCTGGCTGACAGTGATGCGATGCTCCACCTGCAGTTTTTCCACCCAACCCGCAAAGGCGTGAAAGGGAACCCCTTCCAGCCAGACCCGCAGGCCAGTGGTACCGTCCGGCTCAAAGCGACGCAGGGCAATATCCTGGGCACGGGCCACTTCGCTGACAAGCCTCAACAGAGACTCCGTGGATGCTTCACCGCCATTCGAGCGAGGGGCGAGCCCCTCCACCACATGGCGATTCGCGTGCATCCACTCCAGCAACTCAACCTGGACGGCATGCTGGCGCCTGGCCTCTTCCAGGCCGCGCTGACTGGGCAGCCAGAGCCCCAGGTAGAGGATGGCAACAACCACGACAACCGCCAGAAGCAAAAGCGCTCGCTGGTCGTTGCGGGAAAGACGATGCCAGGCAACTATGGCTGAATTGAACGCCGGGTGACTTTTCAGTGTTGTCATCAGGGACTTCATGGGCGCTTCCTCAGGATCAGGCGGCTTCTGACAATATTTCCATCGGCCACCGCTGATTGAATTTCGGCCTCAAAGCCACTGCTCTCAAGATCAGCACGGTACTGCTCCAGATGTTCAAAGCTGGCGAAGTGCACCTCCAGCATCAGATCTCCGCGCTGCTGTGAGTAACTGATATGGCGCATGGTCACATTCCCCCCGGCCAGCAGTGGCTGCAGGGGATTTCCAAGGCCTTCCAGCAGGCCCAGGAAGGTTTCATCGGTGGAGGCACTCTGGCCGGCGCGGTTGATGTGGCTTTGCATTTGAGCCCGGATATTGACAATACGCTGTTCCTGGGGAAAGAGCTGTCGGTAGAGCTGCCTGGCCTGATCTTCCAGGGCCTGGGTCTGGCGGTTGACATGGGCGGCCTGCACAAAGCCGCTGGCAACTTCCACCACAAACCACACCAGGAAAGCGCCTGCGGCCAGAGCCCACGGCAGGCGATTCGCGGCCGTCCTGCGGGTGACACGAAAATCCCCCTGCAGGAGGTTCATGGGACAGGCACCACTGCCAAAGCGCTCAAGATAGTACTGGCACTGCAGAGCAAACGGATCGCCATGATAGTGATTCCAGTGAACTTCGAAGCGGCTTTCACTGCGCAGCTCCGTTTCCAGGGCCGCATATTCCAGGGGGACATTTTCGTCCGGCAGCCAGACATGCAGCGGCAACGCTTCCTGGGACTCGCGGCTCTGCAGATAGCCCTCCAGCAGGAGCCCAAGGGAAGACGGATGCACCGCGGTGGCATCCAGAGGGTCGGTCTGCAGCAGGCAGCGTTGCCTGTCGGGCGTAAAGTCAAACCAGGCCTGCCACAAAGCATTTTTGCCCTGCGGGGAAGGGGGAACGCACAGGGTATCGGGAACCAGAACATCGGGGGCAATGGCGCAGGCACTCAGGCGCTCCATCCAGCTTACCATGCGCTCACGGTCAACAACCATGGTGGCAATAGCACCATCGCTGCGGCGCGGTCCGATGGCGATGTGCACCTCATCGAGGTCCTGGGCCAGCTGCTCTTCAATGGCGTAGGGGAGAGCCTGACGAACATAACGGCTGTTTCGGGAGGGTATGCTGGCACTGGTCAGCAGCACCTGCTCACCAGGAACCATCACCACCGTGCGCCGGGGAGTTTTTTCCGCCGGCAGGGAGGACAGGACATCCTCCAGGCGACCTGTATATACCTGATCCGGCCCCTCGTAGCCCTTGAACATCCAGCGGGCTTCCCCGGAGTTCTGAGGGGACGTCGGTAACATCTGCAGAAAAAGCGTGTCCATGGGTATCCTTTATTTATTCAGGTGCGGCGGGAGCGGGAGTTCCACCGACCTGCCCGTACTCGCGACCCAGAAGGTAGGTTCTCTCAACATCCCGGTAGATATAGCTGGTCAGAAAAACACTGCGGCCGGCAAACTGTGCCGTGGTCTCCACCTGAAAGTGGCTGCTGGAGACCGTCAGCCCCTGGCTGGAGACCTCCATTCCCGCCAGAAGCGGATGTGCCAGAAACTCCTCCACACTGTCAAAACCCTCCTCGGGTCGGTTTTCCACCAGCTCAGCTGCCGCCGATTCACTGAGTGCCGGGAAGATGCTACGCAACACGAGTGCCGATGCTGTATTTATATTTACGGGATAACCCGGCGCCAAAGCAACCACAAATGGGCGCAGCTGCTGATACTCTTCGAGCTCCAGTCCATGGATCAGGCGCAGCTCCGAAGGACATCCCATGGGGGCATCGGCCGTGCGATACGGAATCGGTTTATCCAGGTATTCCAGATCCTCCGCCCCATCCAGAGAGAAGGGTTCCTGATCGCTGTCGAGCCAATCGACTATGGCATCGGCCAGCGTTGGACGCAACCCCAGGGCATCCAGCAGGTTGCGCAGGCGCTGCAGGGCTACAGCATTCACCTGTCCCGCCGTGACCACGCTATTGATATTCAAACGCCCCTGCAGATCCAGGATACTGACCTGCAGGGCGCCGTGCTCCACTTCAAAGGGTGCCAGGGGCTCGGCCCAGCTTTCGCCGGGATGATCCACAAAGCGGGCGCTCTCGGCATCCGCCAGCATGTCCTGATAGAGGATCTGTCGGGCGTACTCCTCGCCGCCCAGGGCGTACAGGTGGGCCTGCTGATAATCCAGCAGGCCCGATGTCGTGCGGATATCCATCTGCTGGCGCTGCAGCATGGCTACAGCCACGGTACTGGCAATGAAAAAGACCAGCATGACCGTGATAAGCGCCACACCGCGCTGCCCGTATCTTTTCACGACTCCCCTCCTTCTTCACCACCGGAGGGAGGGGGGGCATCACCCGTACCGGAATCAAAGAGCGATGGAGGCAGGGCTGCCAGGGCAAAGACACGCCGGACTTCACCGAAGGTACCGGTCTCAAGAACCAGTTCCAGGCCGGTCAGGATCAGCTGCTGGGGAATCTGGGGCGCCTCCAGGGGAGGCCAGACATCATGCCACATGCCCGTGGCATCCACCACCCGCACCTGCAGGTGTTCCACACCCTCCAGCAGCGTCTGGACACGGGGCTCACTCTCCCGGGACCGGTCGAGCACATCCCAGTAAAGACGCAGCAGCGAGCTGCCATCAAAGTCATAGGCCACGCGCTGCTGGGTACTGCGTGGATGCTGCAGGGGATTGGTCCAGCCACGCCGGGTGAACTCCAGCGTATAGAGCCCGCCGCCCAGCTGCAGAAAAGGCTGGTGATCGCCATACTCATCGCGAATACCCCGGGCGTGTATCTGCTCGATATCCAGGGCCAGAAAACGCATGGCGCGCTGCAGACTGCGCAGCTCATCGCTGTGAACCTGAGTGATCTCCTGGGTGCGGAAAACGGTGTTCATCACCTGGTAGGAGCCGGCTCCGATCAGGGCAAAGATCGCCACGGCAATCAACACTTCCAACAAGGTAAACCCTGCCTGCCGCCGTACCATCAGTGCTCTCCCCGGAAGCCCACCAGGTGAGCCAGGTGATCCTGCTGGCGCAGGGCGAAGCTCCCGGCCACGGGAGCCACAAAAACCTCAACGCGCCGAAGATGTTCGGACGCCGTCGCCTCCACCACGCGGGTCAGCTCCCAGCGGCGGTCACCCAGGGTCACTTCGTCGGAAGTTCGCCCGATATCCGGCCACTGGGGGGCAATCAGCACCTCCATGATGGCATCGCGGGCAATCCATGAAGCCATGGTGCGCTGTTCCAGGTAGGCGGCCTGACGGCTGTTGCCACCCAGGGCACTGAGCAGCGCCGCCGAGGCCACCGCAAAAACCGCCAGGGCGATCATGACTTCCAGCAGGGTGAACCCGCGGCTGCCAGTGCGGGAATTTTTGGGGAAGAGCGTTTCAGGGATATTGGGCAAAAGTGATATCCTGTATGCCATCGGTTGAAAGACGATAGTGGGGCAAAGTGGTACTTGAAGCATGCCACTCCACCACAAGGGTAAAGGGGGAAACCTCCCCCGAAGAAAGCAACAGCACGGTGGGAACCGGGTCAGAGTCGCTCAGCTTCACGGCTCCCGGCAAAACCGGACGATGCTCCTGCTCCAGATGCAGGCGGATTTCAGATCGCAGCTCATGTTGACGGAGAGGGCCTTCTTCAAGAGCCACCCATCGCGCTTCTGCAGGGTCGTAGAGAAAGAAACCGTATCCACCAAAGTCCGTGGCAAACCCCAACTCCCGGCCATTATAGACAGCCTCGTCGGCAGCCATCTTCAAGACGGCGTGCAGGCGACGGGCTTCACGCTCCAGCTCCCGCTGACCGCTGCTCTGGCCCATGGTCATCACCGTGACTGACGCCAGAATACCGATGATGACCAGGACGACCAGAATTTCAATCAGGGTAAAGCCCTTCACCGACAAGCCTGAATCAGAGATCCCAGTTGCCGATAACCGCATTCACTCCCTCACCACCTTCACGGCCATCGGCACCAAAGGAATACAGGTCATAGGTGGCACGGGTGCCGGGGCTGATGTACTGGTAGTCATTCCCCCAGGGGTCGCGGGGAATATTCTTGAGGTAGCCTTCGGAGTTCCAGTTACGCGCTTCAGGAAAACCGGAAGGACGCCGTACCAGCGCATCCAGTCCCTGATCGGTGCTGGGGTAGGTGTGGTTATCCAGGCGGTACATTTCCAGCGCGTTGGCAATGGCGCGGATATCTGCCCGGGCCGCTGTGACCCGTGCCTCGTCGGGACGCTGCAGGATATTGGGCACCACCAGGGCCGCCAGAATACCCAGAATCACCACTACGACCATGATTTCAATCAGCGTAAAACCTTTGGCCCTGCTGTGCACACCTGTTGCACGTCGAACCGTAACCCATTTCTTCATAAACGTATTCCTCACTGAGTAATATTCACGCAACACACTGAGCTCACATGATAAAAAAAACTACACCACTATTCAAAAAGAATTTCCGCCTGCTTCCGGTAATCCCCGGCAACACGGCACTCCACTTCTATCCGGAAAGAGACTGAAAATCCCTGTCTCCTTACTCTCCATGACAGCATAGGGGAGGTTGCGCCACGGTACCAGTGAAATATCGCTCAAGACGAATGCATAAATTTTGTGCAATCCATGCTCGCCATGGTCACTTTCTGTTCATCTTTTGCAATCCACTCCTGTCGATAACCGTGTAAACCCTCTGTTCATGCTTAGAGAGAGTTTGGCCCATATGTTGCAGGTAAACGAGGGCAAGTTACGAAACCTTTCGAGAGGAGTGTGGGTTATGAAAAAAATAGAAGCGATCATCAAGCCCTTCAAACTTGACGATGTAAAAGAAAAACTTGAAACTATCGGCATTCAGGGCATTACCGTCAGTGAAGTCAAAGGGCTTGGCCGTCAGAAGGGTCACACCGAGCTTTACCGCGGTGCCGAGTATGTCATCGACTTTCTGCCAAAGGTGAAGATTGAGCTTATCGTTGCTGACAGTGCGGTAGAAGATGCCATCAATGTGATCATGGAAACAGCACGCACTGGACGCATCGGCGACGGGAAAATCTTTGTACTGCCCGTTGAGCGCGTGGTGCGCATCAGAACCGGCGAAGCCAACGAAGACGCCATATAACGCTGACAGCCACAGAAGCTGTTATTTCAGAGTATTCAACGCAATTACACAACGAGGTGCACCCTATGTTCAGAAGTATTGATGAAGCCGCCAAGTATATCCGCGACAATGGTGTTGAAGCCGTTGACTTCCGTTTCACCGACCTGTTTGGCGTGTGGCAGCATATCACCATTTCCGCTGGCGAAGTGGGCGAAGAGACCCTGGAAAATGGCCTGGGTTTTGACGGCTCCTCTATCCGCGGCTGGTGTGAAATCCACAACTCCGACATGAGTTTCGTCCCCGATGTCACTTCCGCCTTTGTCGATCCCTTCTTCCGCCGCAAGACCCTGGTCTTCTGCTGCGATATCGTGGACCCCATCACCACCGAAAAATACAATCGCGATCCCCGCAATATCGCCGGCAAAGCCGTCAATTACCTGAAGCAGACTGGCATCGCCGACACCGCCTACTTCGGTCCCGAAGCGGAATTCTTCATCTTTGATGACGTGCGTTTTGACAGCTCCCCCCAGGGTGCATTCTATTTCCTGGACTCCAAGGAAGGTACCTGGAACACTGGCGCCGACGAAATGCCCAACCTGCAGTACAAGCCGCAGTTCAAGGGCGGTTACTTCCCCGTCCCCCCCATGGACTCTCTCCACGAGCTGCGCTCCGAGATGGTTGAAGTTATGGAGAAACTGGGTATTGTCGTTGAAGCCCACCACCACGAAGTGGCCACTGCCGGTCAGGTGGAAATCGACGTGCGCTTTACCGACATGCTCAAGCAGGCTGACATCATGCAGCTCTACAAGTATGTAGTGCGCAACGTGGCTGTGAAGAACAACAAGACTGTCACCTTCATGCCCAAACCTCTCTACGGCGACAACGGCAGCGGCATGCACTGCCACCAGTCCCTGTGGAAAGATGGCAAGCCCCTCTTCAGTGGTTCCGGCTACGCTGGCCTGAGCCAGGAGGCCCTGTGGTACCTGGGCGGCATCATCAAACACGCCAAGGCCATCGCCGCCTTCACCAACCCCACCACCAACTCCTACAAGCGTCTGGTGCCTGGCTTCGAAGCCCCTAACAAGCTGGCCTACAGCTCCCGTAACCGCTCCGCCGCCATTCGCATACCCATCGTGAACTCGCCCAAGGCGCGCCGCGTGGAAATCCGCTTCCCCGACCCCACTGCCAACCCCTACCTGGCCTTCAGCGTTATGCTCATGGCCGGCCTTGACGGTATTGAAAACAAAATTGATCCCGGCCAGCCTCTGGACAAAAATATTTACGACCTGGATCCCGTGGAACTGTCCACCATTCCTTCCATGCCCGGCTCTCTGGAAGAGTCCTTGGCAGCCCTGGAAGAAGATCACGAGTTCCTGCTCAAGGGCGACGTGTTCACACCTGACATCATCGAAATCTGGTGTGACTACAAGCGCAACAATGAGATCAAGCCATTGTCCCTGCGCCCGCACCCCATGGAATTCAGCATGTACTACTCTTACTGAGGAGCACACTCCCGGAATTTTCATCTGCACAAAAGCCCCCGCCGAATGGCGGGGGCTTTTTCAGCGTTGTAACTCTTTACGGTGTGTTGGTACTCGCGCCAGCATTCCTCCCAGAGACGCTCACTTTCGTCCGAGGACCTACGTCTCTGCCGCTCACCATCCGGGCTCGCTCTCGGAATACTGGCGCTCCTGCTGAAAATACGCAGGGTAGCCGTGAATGGTTACAGAGCGTTTTGAAAACCAAAGAGTGCAGGAAACTTCCCAACCCCTTATTGCCAGTACTTGCCGTACAGGGGAAAGAGTTTTTCGCGCAACTCGCGGGAAATGGCATCGGCGGGGGTGATGACGGCATTGGCCGCTGCGCTTCCGCATTGACAGCCAGCATCTATGGTTCTGGCTGCCAGCACCTGCAGTACCTGTTTGGCGTTTTCCACATTGCGGTGCATGATCTCCAGAACCATTTCCACGCTGACGTGTTCTTCGTCTTCCTTCCAGCAGTCGTAGTCGGTGGAGAGGGCCAGGGTGGCGTAACAGATCTCCGCCTCACGGGCCAGTTTGGCTTCGGGCATATTGGTCATGCCCACCACGTCGGCGCCCCAGGCTCGGTACATGTGGCTTTCGGCGCGGCTGGAAAACTGCGGCCCCTCCATGCAGATATAGGTGCCATGGCTGTGCAGGGTCACATCCAGAGAGCCAATGGCCTGCTTCAGGGCATCGCGCAGACAGGGACAGGTTGGCTGCGCCATGCTGACATGGCCGGTAATTCCCTTTTCAAAAAAAGTTGCGGGGCGATCTGCCCGGGTGAAATCGATAAACTGGTCAACCAGCACCATATCGCCGGGCTCAATGTGCTCGCGCAGACTGCCGACGGCGCTGACACTGATGATTTTCTCCACACCCAGAAGTTTCATGGCAAAAATATTGGCCCGAAAATTGATTTCTCCGGGGGGGATGAGATGTTGACGCCCGTGACGGGGCAGGAAAAACAAGGTTGCGTCACCCAGGGTTCCCTGAACAATGATATCGCTGGGGGGGCCATAGGGGGTATCCAGCTCCACTTCCTGGACATTCTTCAGGGCATCCATTCGGTACAGCCCGCTGCCGCCGATAATACCAATTTTTGTCATACTGCTGCGACTCCACTTTTTTTGGACATTTCCAACGGATTTCTTATATAATCCCAAGGATTAAATGTCAAACTACCCCCTAGAACGGTGTTTTAACTATGGACTTTTTTACGTACCACAATGGCGAACTGCACTGCGAAGAGGTGCCCCTGTCACGCATAGCACAGGAAGTGGGCACCCCGGTTTACGTCTACTCCCAGCGAACTCTGGAGCGTCACGCCCAGGTCTTCACCCAGGCCTTTGCCAACCTGAATGCCATGATCTGCTTTGCCGTCAAGTCCAATAGCAATATTCATATCCTGCGCGTTCTGGCGGAACAGGGCATCGGAGCTGACATTGTCAGTGGTGGCGAACTCTATCGTGCTCTGAAGGCGGGGATCCCCCGCGAGAAGATTCTCTTTGCCGGTGTCGGCAAAAAAGCCGATGAGATGGAGTACGCCCTCAGTGAGGACATCTTCATGTTCAATGTGGAGAGCATGGAAGAGCTTGACCTGCTGCAGGCAACCGCCAAGCGCCTGAACAAGACCGCTTCCGTCGCACTGCGCGTCAACCCCGATGTGGACGCCCGCACCCACCCCTATATCTCCACCGGCCTCAAGGAAAACAAATTCGGCATTCCCATGGAAAGCGCTCTGGAAAGCTACCGCTACGCCCACAGTCTCTCCTGCATCCGCGTGCGGGGCATCCACTGCCACATCGGCAGCCAGCTGACCGCCATAGAGCCCTTTGTGGATGCCTTCGTCATCATTAAAAACCTGGTTCGCGAGCTGCTGTCAGAAAATATTCCCATCGAATATATCGACATGGGTGGCGGCCTGGGCATCACCTACGACCAGGAAAAACCCCCACTGCCTACGGAGCTGGCCGCTGCCATCGCGCCGCACCTGAAGGAAGTTCCCTGCAGACTCATCCTGGAGCCAGGACGAGCTATCGCCGGCAACACCGGAGCCTTCCTCACCCGTGTCCTCTTCACCAAGGACAATGGCTCCCGGAAATTCCTGATCGTCGACGGCGCCATGAACGACCTGGCCCGTCCCTCCCTCTACGGCAGTTTCCATGACATCCGCCCCGCCGTGGTCCGCGAGGGGAATACGGAAGTGGTGGATATCGTTGGCCCCGTGTGTGAGTCCGGCGACTTCTTCGCTAAAAATCGTCCTTTACCCCCCTGCCACCCCGGCGATATACTCAGCCTCATGAGCGCCGGAGCCTATGGTTTCACCATGAGCTCCAACTACAATTCCCGCCCCCGGGCCGCAGAGGTTCTGGTAAGCGGCGACCGCTACCGGGTCATCCGGCAGCGGGAAACCTATGAAGACCTGACAAGACTTGAGGAACTATCGTGAATACTTTTTCCCATGCTGGCTGGAACGGCTCATTCACCAAAATCAGCGGCACCGGCAATGACTTCATTGTCATCAACGACCTGGCCCGCACCATCAACTACCGCTCCATCCAGGAGATCATTCCCCGCATGTGCCATCGCCACTTCGGCATCGGTGCCGACGGAGTGATCTTTATCCAGCAGAACGCCCCCACCGACATCCAGTGGCACTTCTACAACGCCGATGGCTCCCGGGCCGAAATGTGCGGCAATGGCGCCCGCTGCGCAGCACGGTATATATTCTCCCAGGGCATCGTGCACGAAAACAGCTTTAACCTGCACACCGAAGCCGGCATGATCGGAATCCGCCTGGATGAGCAGCGGCTCATCGGCGTTCAACTCACCAAACCCCACGATCACCGCAGCAAGTACACCATCAAAACCATCAAGACTGAATACCTGCTCTCCAGCATCAATACCGGCGTTCCCCATGCCGTGCTGCAGGTGTCGGATATTGAAAGCTTCGACCTCATGAACATGGCCCCGGAAATCCGCTTCCACGAAATGTACGCCAGCGGAACCAACGTCAACATCTACGAGAAGGTAGCACCGGATACCATCCGCGTGCGCACCTACGAGCGGGGCGTGGAAGGTGAGACCCTCTCCTGCGGAACCGGCAGCGTCGCCGCCGCCATCGTCGCCTGCCTTGACGACAGCGAAGTTTCAACGGAAGTTCACGTTATCACCAACGGCGGCGAACTGTTTATTTCCTTTGACAGAGCGCTGAATTCCGTTACCATGACCGGCGATGCCCACATTCTTTTCACCGGGACCATCACTCCAGACCTGATAAACAACAAACTCCAGCTTACGGAAAAAGAGGTATAGTGTATGCAGCAGTTACAAGGAGCCATCGTTGCCATCATCACCCCCTTCAGAAACGGCAAGTTTGATGAAGACGCGTACCGGCAGCTGATCGAAAATCAGATTGAAAACGGCATCAGCGGCATCGTTCCCTGCGGAACCACCGGAGAAAGCACCACCCTCTCCCACGAGGAACACCAGCGCGTAATCCGCGTCTGCATTGAGCAAGTAGCCGGAAGAGTTCCCGTCATCGCCGGAACCGGCTCAAACTCCACCGCCGAAGCCATCAGCCTGACCGAACACGCCCTCAAGGATGGTGCCGACGCCGCCCTCTCCGTAACGCCATACTACAACAAGCCCAGCCAGGAAGGCCTCTACCAGCACTACCGTGAGCTGGATCGCATTGGCATTCCCATCGTCCTCTACAACGTCCCCGGACGCTGCGGAGTCGACCTGCTGCCCGAAACGGTCGCCCGCCTCGCCGAACTGGACAACATCGTCGCCATCAAGGATGCCACCTCCAGCATGATCGTCGCCTCGGAGATCCGCCGCCTGTGTGGCGACAAAATCACCCTGCTCTCCGGCGACGACCTCACCGCCCTTGGGCAGATGGCCCTGGGAGGACGAGGCGTCATATCCGTCATATCCAACATCATCCCCGGCCCATGGAGCCAGATGGCCGCCCTCGCCCTCGCGGGCGACTTTGCCGCCGCCTGCGAAATCCACGACCGCTACTTCCACCTCAATCGCCTGCTCTACCTGGAAGCCAATCCCATTCCCGTCAAAACCGCCGTTGCCATGATGGGTAAGTGTGCCGATGAATTTCGCCTGCCCCTGACCAACCTCAGCCCAGGCAACCGGGAGATCCTCGCCAAAGAGCTGGCGCGCCTGGAACTGATCCGCGCATAACACAGGAGAGACATATGCTGAAAATAGCCATCATGGGCGTTACCGGGCGCATGGGAACCACCATACTCAACCTGGTGGAAAAAAGTGACCACTGCCAGCTCGCCGCCGCCATCGACGCCCCCACATCACCCTACCTGGGCAAGGACAGCGGCGAAATCGCCGGATTCGGCACCAATGGCATCGTTATCACCGACGACCTGGAAGCCGCCCTTAGCGAAGCTGACGTGGTCATCGACTTCACCCACGCCGACGCCACCGCCGGCAACGCCCCCCGACTGGCCAAAATCGGCATCCCCCTCGTCATCGGCACCACCGGACTCAGCGCCGAAGGCCAGGCAGCCATCAATGCCGCCGCTCAGCATATCCCCATCGTCTTTGCCCCCAACATGAGCACCGGGGTGAACGTGACCCTGAAACTGCTGGAAATGGCCGCCACTATCTTTGGCGACGACTACGACGTGGAAGTGGTGGAAGCCCACCACAACCGCAAAAAAGACGCCCCCAGCGGCACCGCCATGAAAATGGCCCAGGTACTGGCTCAGACCCTCAAGCGGGATCTGGCCACCGACGCCGTGTATCATCGAGAAGGCATGATCGGTGAACGCACCAAAAAGGAGATCGGCATCCAGACCATCCGCGGCGGCGATATCGTCGGCGACCACACCGTCTTCTTCTGTGGCCCCGGCGAGCGCGTGGAAATCACCCACCGCGCCCACAGCCGCGACACCTTTGCCAGCGGAGCCATACGCGCCGCCACCTGGGTACACCATCAACCCGCCGGCCTCTACAGTATGTTTGATGTTCTGGGCCTGAAATAACAACAGGAGCACGCCATGTCCACGTACCGCTGCAACAAATGCCGAATGCTCTCTTTCAGTGAGCCATCGCCATCCACCTGCCCCCACTGCTCCTATGAAGACACCTTCGAGGAGTTCAACGGTGAAACCATGGATATGGAACAGTACATCAAAACCCAGATCAGCGGCGACTCCTGGGAAGCCACCCGCCTGATGGCCTATGGTCTGCTGGCCCAACAGCTGGGCTACCCCCAGGTCGCCGACGTCATGGGCAAACTGGCCGAAGAAGAGCTACGCCACGCCGCCGGGTTTGTGCAGCGGGACGAGGACACCACCGATAAAAACGACATCATGGAAATGATCAAGAAACTCATCGAAGGCAAAAAGGGAAGCCGTAAACTCAAACTGGAAGGCAGCTCCCACGCCCGCGCCGCCGAAAACCCCCAGATGGAAAGCTGGTTCCGCACCTGCGCCGACGATGAAAAGCGCCATATCAAAAGCCTGGAGTGGTGCCTGAAACAGCTGCAGAAGCTATAAACATAGTAAAGGTCATTCTCATGTGTACACTACCTTCGAAGCTTCAAAACGATGCCATCATCGAGTCAATTTTAGAAATACAGTTCAATGCAAATGTTCCTGACGACGCTGTCTATGGGTTGGTCTACCCTACACTGAATCGTCATTACCCAAACACAACAACTCTACCAATAACTAACATACCAGAAGAAATTCGAAGAACAGACCCTAGTTTACGCTATCATGCCTGGTATACCTTTGAGAAACACCCACTTAGGATCAACCTAGGTCCAAGATCAATTGCATTTATTAACACAAAGCCATATCTTGGCTGGAATGATTGGTCAACTCATATCAACCATGTACTAGGGGAAATAAAGGAAATCAACTTAATTAATAGTGTTGAGAGAATAGGGCTCAGATACATTAATTTCTTTAATGAAAAAATACTTAATAAGGCGCATATAAAACTGCAAATAGCTAAAAAAGAAATTGACAATGAGTCAACTAGTGTCAGAACTGAGTTCATTAGCGGTGAGTATACTATTATTTTGCAAATTGGCAGCAATGTTAATGCTTTTTCTGGCGATTCAAACTTACTAGGATCGATAATTGACATAGATTGCATTATTTTAAAGTCAATGGACTCAGGCGAATTTTTCAACAAGTTCTCATCACTTACAGAAGAAGCGCATAAAAAAGGAAAACAATTGTTTTTTGAACTTATTGGAAATGAGTTATTGGAGTCGCTTAACGCAGCACCTGGAGGTGAACAATGAGGTATAGTGCACTTGTTACTGCTGCAATATTTACAACATTGACAACCTCTACACCTTCACTCACAGAGGCTAGTGCAATACCTAACTCACCAGTAAAACTATCCAAACAATGCGTTCCTTTTGACAGAGCCAAGCAATCATTTTTCCTTTTGCATGAAAGCTCCCCCCAGCAGCCACCATCAATGCCTCATGAAATTATCATGAGTTTCACCAAGAAAATGGAAAACTCGATTGTTGAACTGGATGAAGAAATTGCAGGTGTAGTAGCTGCGAAATACTGGTCATTGATATAGGATTGGCCTATGGACTATAAGTGCTACTTGCCAAAATATCTAAGCCCTACAACTGGAGAGAAGCTATTTAAAGACATATCAATGTTTCCTGACAATATTGATAATCGATTATACACTAACATACATGAAGATAACTGCTTTCAAGGCGATGGAATAAAACAACTTCCGGTTATTTTTCTACCGGAAAACGAAATCAAGCATGCACCAGTGTTAATTCTTTCAAATACATGCGATATAAGTGCATTAAATCGAAGATACCTACCTCCGTTTGTACTTTACACCCCATTAATACCTCTTGAAAATTATATAGCGATGCTCAGGGATGCAAAGATTTGCTCCGAAAAAATTTCCACACACACTACTGAAATTAAGCGCCAAGCTGTTAGCCAAATTTTCTATCTCCCCCCTCATGGCGAGCTAATAGAGTCAATAGTTTTTTTTGACCGAATTGTTTCAAACCATGCTGCTAGCCTTCCGTCACCAATTCACCAAAGCAGGCTTTTTTCACTTTCACAATACGGACACTATCTATTGCTATTCAAGCTCTCCATGCATTTCACGAGATTAGCAGAATCTTTCGACCGGGAGTACTAACTAACTCAACACATCGGTATTAGTTAGCGCTAATCAACAAATCCCCTACACGACATTTTCTCAGTAAAAACACTAATATATACTCATACACCCCAGTAAGCCCCGCTTACTGGGGTGTATATATTTTGCAGTGCGTTCCACAAATGCCAGTAACAGGATAAACGCTGAGAACATCTCAACTCGTTCAGTAATCAAAAAGAGTAATTCGATGTTTATTTATTTTACTTATTAAGTCCAGTGCCAAGAACTTCCAAAAATTTCAAACGCATTAAACTCCCTGTAAATGTTTTAAAAAAAGGTATTTAATATTGCGTGCGCTCTTTTATTTTCGTATAAGCATTAGGAGATTCCACGATACATCACTGCAGCTTCAAAAAGGAGAAAGCCTATGACTGTTAATTAATTGGCAAGTCACTATCCGCATTTCAAATTGCACACTACAGTTCCATTTATGAATCTAAAGGAGGATTTGATGAAAAAGTATCGTCTGATCATGGCATCCTGCGCAGCCCTGGCAATGACTTCAGTATCCGCAGCTGAAGGCCTGAATATTGACTTCAATGGCTTTATGCAAGTCAGGGGTTTTGCCTACGATAATCTGAATGGAAACGACAATGTGAATGACAGCTCCCGTGGAGTGGACCAACGTTACCGTTTATGGACCAATGCAGCTTTGAATGAGCACGCCAAAGCCGTATTTGCCATAGAGATGGACAGCACTTGGGGGGATAACGCGGTTGGAAAGGTAGGCGCAGACGAAACTGGCGCCATTGAGATCAAGCACCTCTACCTCGACCTGCATGTTCCCGGAACCGAGCTGCACGCTACCTTGGGCGCGCAGGGTTACTGGCTGGGTGATGGCTTTATCCAGGGAGACGATGCTTCAGGGATGCAACTGCACTACACCCTGGACAGTGGTGATGGGCTGCATTTTGCCTGGACAAAGCTGGCTGAAGGAGATCCTGCCAGCCACAAGCAGGATGCTGACTACTATCAGCTGCAATACTCCACCCAGGCTGGTGGCTGGAATGTTTCCCCCTTTGTGGGATATCTCAATGGACAGCCTACCGGGCTGGGATTGCGCAATGAGGGCTTCTCCAATGACTTTGAAAGCTGGTACCTAGGCGTGGAGGCCGATGGAAATATTGGCGACATAAGGCTGCAGGGAACCCTGATTGCCAACAGCTGGGATAACGATGCCGATATCACCGGCACTGACGTCAGTGATGGCAATGGTCTTGCCGTTCGCCTTAAAGGGACTTATCGCTCCGGTGCCACCGCGTACACCGTGGAAGGGGCACACTACGGTGACAGCAAGATAGGCGAATTCATTAACGTGCGTGGTTATAACAACTTCTCCGAAATCATCACTGGCGGACGCTTCGACGGCCGCAGCGCCATGGGTGGTTCATCTGCTGCTGCTACCGGAACCCGTGGCGACTACTACATGAACTACCAATACCTGAAGCTTGGTGCCGAGCATAATCTGAACCCAAGGCATAAGCTTTCCGCCTACTATATCTTTGCCCAGGAAGCTCAGGATAATGTCTTCCGTGCCAACTCCAGTGCGCGTGCGCTTGGCCACGAAATCGATGTCTACTTTGACTGCACTCTGGCAGAAGGGGTAACTCTCACTGTCGGTGGTGGGTATCTGATTGCCGATGATGATTTCGGCGCCGGAGATGATGCCTGGAAAGTTGGTACCGCTGTAACCTACCGCTTCTGAATTTCGCCAGACAATGATTCAAAAAGTCCCCGGGCTATGCCCGGGGACTTTTTTCGTCAGCTCTGATTATTTGGGGTTGTTGGAGTTCCATGACCTCTCCGTAATCTACGTAGACGTCTCTGCGGCGCTTACGATCAACATACTTGGTAAGCTTTCCCGTGGAAATATGCTGATAAATGCACTGTCGGCTTACACCAAGGATTTCTGCGGCTTCATAGGCTCGAATAAAAGATTGCTGCATGTTCCACTCCTTTACTCAATCGAAGGGTTTATTGCGGTTTGAATGCTCATGGTCATCGTCTTCACGGTGCTTGCCATGGCCCCGGTGCATAAGCAGATGCATGCCCAGACACAGAACAATGGGGACAAGCCAGATCCAGCGACCGTCTTCGAGGCTTATGGTTCCGCTCAGCAGGAGCACCATGACCAGAGCCGCTGCCAGCAGCATGGCAATGGTGAATATTTTCCTGCCGCAGAAAATGGAGCGCTTCATGACTGCCACCGGGGAAAGTTGCGTGCTGTACGGCGCAACAAGAGGGAGTTGCCGATGACCGAGAGGGAGCTGGCCACCATGGCAATAACCCCGATCATGGGATGCAGCAGCCCCGCCGCTGCAATGGGTATGGCTGCGGCATTGTAGCTGCTGGCCCAGATGAGGTTTTCCACCACTTTGCGGAATGTGGCCTTTGACAGATGCATGGCTTCAACCACTCCTGTCAGGTCGTTGCGAATCAGGGTGACGTCTGCGGCTTCAATGGCCACATCAGCCCCTGCTCCCAGGGCAATACCCACATCGGCCTGCTTCAGGGCTGGCGCATCATTGATTCCGTCCCCCACCATGGCTACGCGGGTTCCGGTGCGTTGTTGCCACATGCGAACGGCGTCCACTTTGCCTTCAGGCAATACTCCCGCCTGCACTTCGTCGATGCCCACTTCACGGGCAATGGCTCTGGCGGCCGCCTTATTGTCACCGGTGACCATGACAACCCGCAATCCGTTTTGCTTCATGGCCCGTATTGCCATAGCCGAGCGCTCCTTGATGGTGTCTCGCAGGGCGATGAGCCCCACAACTTTGCCATCAACAGCCAGACCCATCACCGTGCTCCCATCAGTTTCCAGATCTGCCTGCACCCTGGTTGCCGCTTCGCCAATCTGAATCTCCTGATGGGCAAAGATACGCTGGTTACCCACCAGGATGGCTTTGCCCTCAACGGTTCCCTTGACACCAGCTCCCGTTACTGACTGGAAGTCAGTGACCTCCAGCGGGTTCATGTCACGCTCTCGGGCTGCCTCAACAATGGCCTTGACCAAAGGGTGCTCGGAAGCATGCTCCACCGATGCGGCCAACAGCAGAATGGTGGCTTCGTCGGTGTTCTCCAGGGAGTGTATCTTGGTAATGTGCGGCTTGCCTTCGGTTATGGTGCCCGTCTTATCCAGCAAGACGGTTTTTACCTCACGAAATGTCTGGATAGCCTCGCCGGAGCGAATAAGGATACCGTTTTCAGCTCCAACGCCAGCGCCTACCATGAGTGCGGTGGGTGTTGCCAGTCCCAGGGCGCATGGACAGGCGATAACCAGGACAGCAATTGCCGCAAGCAGCGCCACTACCACGGTTGAAGCCTCCGGGTTCACCCAGGGGAGAAACTCTGCGCCCCAGTACAGGATGGGCCGCAATGCTTCCCCGGCCAGGAGCCAAGTTGTCAGGCTTGCCAGAGAAATGAGCACCACCAGGGGAACAAAGCGACCAGTCATCCGGTCGGCAAATTCCTGAACGGGAATGCGGGAACTCTGCGCCTGCTCCACCAGCTGGATAACCTGCGAAAGAAAGCTCTCCTTGCCTATACGGGTCACGCGGACGCGCAGACGCCCTTCCTTGTTGATGGTTGCCCCGATTACCGGGTCACCTGTGGCTTTATAGACAGGCAAAGACTCACCTGTTGCCAGGGACTCATCCACGTGACTCTGGCCATCTATAATTTCGCCATCACTGGCCACCTTCTCGCCAGGGCGTACAATAATAATATCGCCCGGTACCAGCTGAGCGACCGGGATCTGCACTTCACCCTCGGGACGCTCCACCCAGGCATGCTTGGCACCCATGGTCAGCAGGCGACGAATGGCCATGGAGGCACGCCCCTTTGCTCTGGCTTCCAGATAGCGGCCAATGAGGTGAAAGGCCATGATGGTGGCGGCCATTTCGGTGAACGATGTCATGGGCGTGAAAAAGCCCAGCAATCCAAGAAAGTAGGGCGGCAGACTCCCCAGGGAGATAAGTACGTCCATGTTTGCGGTGCGGTTTTTCAGGGAGCGCCAGGCGGAGCGGTGGGTCTGGGCACCTCCATGGAGAAAGACCACCGGGAATGCCAGCAGGCTGATGATTGCCAGATAGCCTGGTACAGGCTGCCAGAACATGTGGGGCACCATCAGCGCCATAATAAGTGTGGCGGGCACCAGGGCAATCCACATGTTGCAATAGGTCATGGCAAGGTGGCGGCTTTCACCATCCTCATCCTCTGACAAGGCTTCCCGGTCATGCTCTTCGCTGCTTTGCCCCACCACATCGTAACCGGCATTTTCAATGGCCTGGCGCAGCGAATCTACAGAAATTGTGGTTTGTTCAAAGGTTATCCTGACCTTGTGGGTAGCGATATGGGTCTGGATGTCCTGAATTCCTGAATGGCGACCAAGGGTATGGCGGATGATACCGGCGCAGTGACCGGAGCCCATTCCCGGCACAACAAACTCCACAGTTTTGGTGGGGTGCTGCTCGGCGCGTTCCATGTCTGCCTCCTATTCGTCAGGCAGCTGATCAGCCCGCACAATACTGGGCCGTGTCAACTCACTGACCTCGTTCATGTCCACGTAGATTCTTTTTGGATGCCGCTTATCGACGTACTTTGTCAGGCGACCACTGTAGATATACTGGTAGATGCACTGGCGAGAAACACCGAGGAGATCTGCCGCTTCAGCAATACGCACAAACTGCTGCTGGCTCATCCAAGCCCTCCCTGTTGAAATAACTCTCTCCAGCAGTGAGTTCTATTTCACTGCTGGAGAGGAAGGCGATCAGTGACCGTGAATGTCTGTTATGGCGTAATCGAATTCAGAGGTTTGCTCCAGTTCGAAGGTGATCTGGTCGCCAACACGAACCTTTTCTGCCAGGGCAGGGTGTTTCAGTGCCAATTCCATAGTCATGGCTGGCCAGCCGAGCTCTGCTACGGGTTCATGGCGAATGGTAAGACTCTTGCCGTCGGTGCCAATGGCAAGCACCTCGCCACGGGCGCTGGCACGGTGATGCTCACCAGCGGCCTCGCCATGCATACCCTCGTGCATGCCTTTCTTGCTGTGCATTTCCTTTTTACCATGCATATCACTCTGATCATGCTTGCCCGACATCTTGCCGTGCATCTCCATTTTACTCGAGTGCATCCCATTATTGTGCATGCCGTTGCTGTCATGATGGGCCATTACGGTGAAAGATAAGATGGTGATAACGCCTGCGATAGCGACTAAAGCAAATATTGCTGATTTCATGGGTAGATCCTTAATTAAGACGTTATTCTGCATCAGTACGCAGCTGCGTTATTCTGGAACAGGCCGTAAATTGCAAGTTCATTGATATCCTGCTGTGGTGACAAGTCGCGAAATGCCTGATTGCCGGGCGTTGTATCGTAGTCATTCGATGGAGTGCTGCTGTACAAGGAGAATATGGCAAGCTCATTGATATCCTGCTGTGGTGCCAGATCACGGAATGCCACACCCTCGGATACGGTATCACCTTGGCGTGAAGAGCTGTCATGTAATGAGAATATGGTCAGCTCGTTGATTGATTGGGATGGCTCAAAATCTCTCCACGGATCGTTGCCAGCCATTGCGGTCAGGGCGATGGAAGAGACAAACACACTTATAATGGCAGACTTAATAAATACTTTCATGATAATACTCCTGATGGTTTCGTGGTTTTGCCATGGGAATGCCCATAAAAAGGGCCCCAGCGATGGACAAGTGGTCACGTATGTGTGCAGTTGTTCAGGGAAACGTGTTTTGTGCCCTTGCTCCATCACTGGCAGCAAAACTTGGCGGCACTCTCACTGTTTTTGTACACAACTGAACACACTATCAGGAGATAGGAGGTTCCGGCAGGACTTCGTATGGACGATCAGAGAAGTTGATAGTGAGATCGGGGACAGGGGTTTCAAGAGTCGCGACGGAAAATTCCAGCACACAGCACGCGTTCTCGGTAGCTTTGCAAACGCAGCTTTCACAGTGTTCCATGCCAGCGTCTACGCAGCTGCCAATCTTCGAAAGGGGCAAAAGCTCATCTTCGTGGTGATGGAGCCCCTCGGCATGCAGCTGCTCCACAGTACTGCTGGTATTTTGCGGCTGGAGCGTTGATACGCTTGTCACGCCGAAAGCCATCAGCGACTGGGTCAGCAGGAAGAGCACAAGAGTGGTGGCGCTTAGAACGCGATACATTTTCATAATGTTGAAGTATAGTCCCGTGGGCACAAAAGTCAAGTTATAAAATCGATTTTATCGACATTGAGTGCTTTTACCATGAATGGAAAACAATAATATTCCAATAAATATTAAAACCCCTTGCTCCTGTGATGGAGCAAGGGGTTACGCGTTACCTTACCTTTTGCGAATACCGGTGATGAGGTAGTCTGTCTCGGTCAGGCGCTTGAGGTCAAACACGATGCGATCGCCTTCTGCAAGTCCTTCGGCGATGGAGGGGTTCTCCAGGTCCAGCTCCATGGTCATGGCGGGCCAGCGCAGGGCGCGGATGGGTTCATGGTGCAGGGTGATGGTTCTGCCGGTGGGGTCGAGGGCGATGACTTCGCCATTGGCACTGACGGTGCTGCCAATGGCTCCGCTGGCCGAGCCGTGGCTGCTGTGTCCATGGTTTCCATGCCCGTGACTGCTGGCCATGGTGATGGCGGCGGTGAGTGAGAGAAGGCTGACGGCGGCGATGATGGCGATAATGGACTTTTTCATGGGACAACTCCTTGAGTTTGGTTTGGGTATGTAAGGTCTCTTTCAACTTTGTACATTGTCCTTTTTTGGTTCGGCCAAAAAAGGACCAAAAAAGCCGCCCCCCAACGCCCGTTGATCCGGTTCGTTTGCTCGCCTGGACTGGAGATCCGGCAGACGCTGCATCCCTGCAGCTCTGCCGGACCACCTGCTTCCTGCAGGTGTCCCGTGCGGGTCTTGCCAGCCAGGCTTCACACTTACCGGACGGGCTCAGGGGGGATTTGTGTCTTCTATCTATCCCCCGTGTGCTGTCTCAGCCAGGACGCTGCCATTGGAACGCGGTAGCCCAGCTACTATTTGAAAATAGTAGCTGGGCGCTTTTGCGCCACTTTGGGCGGGTCCAAAGTGGCAAGAAGGACTGAAGTTACAACACCTTTCATGCCTCTGCATACGATCGAGATATGTGACGATTATCTCCTGGTTCAGGGTGCGGCCTTTAGGCCTCTTTCCACGCTTGCTCCAATGAACTATGCACATTTCAACTGAATCCGTTTCCACAGATAGTAAGCGGCGGGCAGTACCACCAGGGTCAGTACGGTGGCGCTGACCATTCCGCCCACCATGGGAGCGGCGATGCGGCGCATGACTTCTG
Source organism: Desulfurispirillum indicum S5 (assembly GCF_000177635.2). NCBI lineage: Bacteria > Pseudomonadati > Chrysiogenota > Chrysiogenia > Chrysiogenales > Chrysiogenaceae > Desulfurispirillum > Desulfurispirillum indicum. The sequence goes on along the minus strand of NC_014836.1, from coordinate 38,966 downwards.
AGCCGGTGCCGGTACTGAGCATGATGGGCAGCAGGCCGATGATGATGGTGGCAACGGTCATGACTTTGGGTCGCACGCGCAGCAGGGCGCCTTCAATCACGGCTTCCCGCAGCTCATTCAGGCTCACCCGGCGGCCCTCACTGGTGGCATTTTTCTGGCGCGCCCGCAGGGCCTGATCCAGGTAGACCAGCATCACCACCCCGGTTTCGGCGGCTACTCCAGCCAGGGCGATAAAGCCCACGCTGACGGCGATGGAGAGGTTGTAGTCCAGCAAGTGGAGCAGCCAGAAGCCCCCCACCAGGGAGAGGGGCAGGGTGGCCATGATGAGCAGGGCTTCGCCCACCCGGCCAAAGCTCAGGTAGAGAAGGAGCATGATGATGGCCAGGGTCAGGGGGACGACCACTTTCAGGCGCTCGTTGGCGCGCTCCATGTATTCATACTGGCCGGACCAGCTGATGGAATAGCCGGCGGGCAGTTCGATGAAGCGGTTGACGGCGTCTCGGGCTTCGGCCACATAGCCGCCCAGATCCCGTCCCTGGATATCCACATAGGTCCAGCCGCTGAGACGGGCGTTTTCGCTGCGGATCATGGGGGGGCCGTCGGTGATCTCCACGCGGGCCACCTGCTCCAGGGCTACCCAGGCGCCGCTGGGCGTTGCCAGGGGCAGCTGCTGCAGGCGTTCCAGGGAGTCACGCAGGTCACGGGGGTAGCGCAGGTTGATGGGGTAGCGCTCCAGCCCTTCCACAGTGGTGCTGATATTCATGCCACCCACGGCGGTGCGGATGACTTCCTGCACGTCGGCCACGTTGAGGCCATAGCGGGCGGCGGCGGGGCGGTCGATATCCACTTCGATGTAGCGGCCACCGGTGACCCGCTCCGAATAGACGGAGGAAGTTCCGGGAACGCCTTCGATCACCTCTTCAATGCGCTCGCCGATCTGCTGAATAACGGCCAGGTCGGGGCCAGCCACCTTGATGCCCACGGGGGTACGGATGCCCGTTGCCAGCATGTCGATGCGGGTGCGGATGGGCATGACCCAGGCATTGGTGACGCCGGGCAGCTGCACGGCGCTGTCCAGCTCTTCGATGATTTTGCGGGTGGTCATGCCGGGCCGCCACTGGTCGCGGGGCTTGAGCATGATGCTGGTCTCCAGCATGGTCAGGGGTGCGGGGTCGGTGGCGGTTTCCGCCCGCCCGGTCTTGCCGAAGACGCGCTCCACTTCCGGCACGGTCTTGATGAGGCGGTCGGTCTGCTGCAAAAGCTCTGCCGCTTTGCCCGCCGAAAGCCCCGGCAGGGTGGTGGGCATGTACATCAGGTCCCCTTCATCCAGCTCGGGCATGAACTCCGAACCCAGTTTGGTGACGGGATAGATCATGCTGGCCGCGGCAAGGATGGTCAGCACCACGATGGTGCCGGGGAAGCGCAGGGCGGCCTTGATCATGGGCTGGTACATGACGACCAGGACACGGTTTATGGGGTTTTTATGTTCCGGCGTAATGCGCCCACGGATGAAGTAGCCCATGAGCACGGGCACCAGGGTGATGGCCAATCCCGCCGCCACGGCCATGGCATAGGTCTTGGTGAAGGCCAGGGGCGCGAAGAGGCGCCCTTCCTGGGCTTCCAGGGTGAAGACCGGCAGGAAGCTGATAGTGATGATGAGCAGGGCGAAGAACAGGGGCGGCCCCACTTCCGTGGAGGCGCGGCTGATGATGGCCCAGTGATCCTCGTCACTGTCTGCCTTGCGCCGTTCCAGGTGTTTGTGGGCGTTTTCAATCATGACGATGGCGGCGTCCACCATGGCGCCAATGGCGATGGCAATGCCCCCCAGGGACATGATGTTGGCGTTGATGCCCTGCAGCTGCATGATGACAAAGGCTCCCAGCACGCCCAGGGGCAGGCTGATGGCGATAACCAGGGAGGAGCGGAAGTGCAGCAGGAAGAGCAGGCACACCAGCACCACCACGATCAGCTCCTTGATGAGGGTGTCGCGCAGGTTCTCCATTGCCCGCTCAATGACGCTGGAGCGGTCGTAGGTCTCCACGATTTCCACCCCTTCGGGCAGGCCATCGCGAATTTCATCAATCCTGGCCTTGACCCGCTCAATCACGGCGAGGGCGTTTTCGCCGGAGCGCATAACCACAATGCCTCCAACCACTTCGCCTTCACCGTCCAGTTCGGCGATACCCCGGCGCATCTGGGGCCCGGTGATGATTTCCGCCACATCGCCCAGCAGAAGGGGGGTGCCGCTGGAGCCGACCTTCAGGGGCACCTGGCGCAGATCTTCCACGCTCTGGATGTAGCCCTTGGCGCGGATCATATACTCGGCTTCGGCCATTTCGATGGCCGAGCCGCCGCTCTCCAGATTGGCCCGCTGCACGGCGCGGGAAACATCAGCCGTACTGAGCCCGTAGGAGCGCAGGCGAAAGGGGTCAACGGTGATCTGGTACTGGCGCACCATGCCACCCACGGTGGCCACTTCCGACACTCCTTCCACGGTCTGCAGTTCATATTTGAGGAACCAGTCCTGAATACTGCGCAGCTGTCCCAGGTCGTGGTTGCCCGTGCGATCCACCAGGGCGTACTGGTAGACCCAGCCTACACCGGTGGCATCGGGCCCCAGGGAGGGGGTGGCCTCCGGGGGCAGGCTGCCGGCGGCCTGGCTCAGGTACTCCAATACCCGCGCCCGCGCCCAGTAGAGGTCGGTGCCATCTTCAAAGAGAACGTAGATATAGGAGTCGCCAAACATGGAGTAGCCACGCACGGCCGTGGCCTTGGGCACGGCCAGCAGAGCGCTGGACAGGGGATAGGTCACCTGCTGCTCCACCACCTGGGGAGCCTGGCCGGGGTAGGTGGTCTTGATGATCACCTGCACGTCGGACAGATCGGGAATGGCGTCCAGGGGCGTCTTCTGCAGGGAGTACATGCCCCACAGGGCCAGGAAGATGCTGGCCATCAGCACCAGCAGGCGGTTACGCAGGGACCAGTTGATTATCGCGGCAATCATGGCCGCACCTCCTCCCCGTGAATACGCAGGGCCACAATGCGGAAGGTGATTTCATCCAGGGCTTCCAGGGCAAAGGCGAATGCATCACCGGGCTGCAGGTGGTCGGGAACGCTCAGCCCCTCAATCAGGTCCAGATCCATGGTCATGGCGGGCCAGCCCAGGGCGGGAATGGGTTCGTGGCTGAGGTTGATGGAGCCGGGATTGCGGCCGGGGCCCTTATAGATGCCGTCACTCCACACTTCGTCACCGGGCTGCAGCTCTTCCAGAGTCTCCAGGCGGGTAAAGGCGCCCCGCAGGCTGCTTTCGGAGTCGATGAGGAACTGGGCCGAGATGACCACACGCTCGCCTTCCTGAAGGCCAGCCGTGATCTCCACCGTGTCGGCGGTCATCAGCCCGGTGCGCACTTCCACCGCCTCAAAGCGGCCTTCATCACGGGCGACGATGACCCGCTGGGTATTGTCGCTGCGGATCAGGGCCTGACGGGGAATTGCCAGTACATGGGGGCGACTTTCGGTGGTAATGGCGGCGCGGGCAAACATGCCGGGCTTGAGGGTGCCATCGGGGTTGGCAACGCTCAGGCGCGCCCGCAGGGCGCGGCTGGAGGAATCAAGGGAGGGGTAGATGAATTCCACCTGCCCCTGGAGGGCGTCATCGCCGGGGCTCAGCTGCAGCGTGGCCACCTGACCGGTTTTCACCAGGCGCGCCTGGTGCTCAAATACCTCCACCAGTACCCACACCGAGGAGAGGTCGCTGATGGTGAGGATATCCATGCCGGGGGTAATGTACATGCCTTCGCGGATATTCAGTTCGGTGACGACGCCATCCTGGCGGGCGTACACCGGGATAAGCTGGCGCACCCGTCCGTCCCGTTCAATCTGCTGAACGGTCTGGCGACTCAACCCCAGGGAGAGCAGGCGCTCGCGGGCGGCGTCACGCACGGCAGGCTGATTCATCGTCAGGGCGCGCAGGAACTCCTCCTGGGCGTTGACAATGGTGGGGGAGAAGAACTCCAGCAGCAGCTCGCCCTGCTTCACCCGCTGGCCGAGGCTGCGGGCGTGCAGGCGTTCCACCCAGCCCTCAGCCCGCACATGCACGTGGCTCAGGCGGGTTTCGTCGTAGTCAACATAGCCTACGGCTTCCACTACGGGCTCCATGGTCATGCGTTCAACAGGGCGGGTGCGTACTCCCAGGCTCTGGGTGACTTCCGGCGCCACGAAGATGCCACCGCCACTGCCACCCTGGTCGGCATAGATGGGAATGTAGTCCATGCCCATCTCGTCCTTGCGGGGCACATCGGAGGTGACGCGGGGGTTGTGGGGGTGCCGGTAGTAGAGGATTTCCCGCTCGGCGGAAGCCCCATCGGCCACTTCGTGGCCACTGTGGTCGTCGCTGGACAGCCAGTTCAGGGCTACGGCTCCCAGGGTCAGCCCAGCGGTAAAGGCGAACAGGATGGCGAGAAGGGCAGATTTATTCATGGTGGGCTCCATTGGAGTAGTAGAGGAGGTTGGCCTGGACCTGGGCGGCATCGGCCAGCAGGCGCTGGTGGCGCAGCTGGTTTTCCAGTTCGTACACCGCAGCCCGCAGCAGGCCATCGAAATTGGCGCTCAGGTTCTGGTAGCCGGAAGCAGCGGCATCGCTGACAATGCGGCTGTGGGGCAGCACGGTGGTGCGGGAGAGTTCAATGCGCTCCTGCAGGTGCTGCCAACGCTGGTGCTGGGTGCGCAGGTCGCTTTCCAGCTGGCGCAGCTTCTCGATCCGATCGAGGCTGGCCGCGCTGGAGCGCTGGCGGGCCGCACTGGCATTGCGTTCCTGTAGCCTGCCGGGAGCGATGGGAATACCTACCTCCACCATGATGGTGAACGTCTGGTCATCGTTGTCGGCGCGGGCGTAGAGAGCATCCACCATGAAGCCGCTGTAGTACTGTCCGCTCAGGCGCACATCGCTTTCCAGGGCCCTGATGGCGGCGTCATCCGCTGTAATGGCCGGATGGGCTGGCAGCGCTGACAGGAGTTCATCCACTGGGGGCACACTGGCCAGATCGGGAAGGTCGTGGGGCAGCTTCTGCTGCCAGGCGGCTTCGCCCACCCAGCGGGCCAGGGCGGAGCGGGCATCGTCGCGGGCAGAGAGAATGCCGGTGAGGCGATCCTGCTGCATGGCCTGCTCCAGCTCCAGCATGAGCATCTGCTGCTGGCTCAGGCGGCCGGCAGCGTACTGCTGACGGGCCACGTCGGCCAGGTCGCGCAGCAGATTGGAGTGGTGGTCCACGATATCCACCGCCCGCTGCTGATACCACAGCTCCAGATACGCCCGCTGCACGTTGCGGTTGAGCTGGCGCTGCCAGTCTTCCTGACGGGCCAGCTGGGCATCGGCCTGATGCTCAAACTGCTGGGAACGCAGATTCAGGCGACTGGAGCGGGGGAATTCCTGACGAACTCCCACCATGAACTCGCTCATCATTTCCGACTCTTCATAGCCCAGCAGCAGTTTTGGGTCGGGCAGGCGCCCCGCAGCGACAGACTGCTCACGCAGGCCGCTGGCACGGGCTTCCAGGGCAGACAGGGAACCGTCGCGCTCGTGAGCCATTTCCAGGGCACGGGGCAATTCCAGCGCTGACGCTATGCTCGGCCACAGGCCAAGAAACAAGACGAGAGAGAGTGTCTGATAAAGTGGGGCTTTTGCTCCCATGATTTTCTCCTGACGAAAAACGTTACACCGACACCGGTCGGCAAGCGGCTCTTGTCAGGAAGCGAGAGGTGGTTCGGGCAGGATTTCGCTGAGGGGATCGGGCAGGAAAGAGTGGTACTCCATGACAGGGGCGCCCAGCAGGTTGACATGAAAGCTCAGGCTGGCTGCGGGACCCACTGGTGCCAGGCAGATGCAGCTGTCGCAGAATCCGCTGGCCATGTCACCGCATTCGCCACTGTCAGAAGAGGTATCGACAGCACTATGATGGCCGTGGTGGCCAGAGTCCATGCTGAGCTGCCCGGCATCGGAAATGGCAACACTGTGCACGCTCCCCGCCATCAGGCTCTGGGAGAGCAGAAACAACACCAGCATGGTAGCGCCGAATACGCGTGAGATTTTCATGGGGACAAGAGTTTGATAATTCTCCGCAAAAGTCAAGTAATTTTATCGAAATAGATGATTGCGCTCATCATCAAACAGCTTCGCTCGAATACCGGTCAGGGGAAACCCCTCCTGAAGAAGAAAATCGAAGCACCGGTTGAATCATCCGTTTTCTTTTTGCTGACCCTATGCTAGATTCTTTCAACCGCTGTTTTAAAAAGGAGAAGAGACATGATAGCTTCCTGGCGAAGATTCTGCGCACTGGTTTTCTGTATCGCCCTTGCTCTGCCGGCACAGGCCCAGAGCGACCCCACTGCCGCCTGGCAACCTTCCTTCGATCCCAGTAAAGCTGAGCACACCTACATCCTTTCCAATATATCCCACCCGGCCATTGAGGGTGTTGGCGTCGGATACCGCATCCGGGACAAGGTCTGGGAACGCTCCAACGGGAGACTCTATGTGGATTTCCGTCCCCTGGCTCAGTTGGGTGGCGAGCGCGATGTTATCAGCAAGCTGCGCATGGGCGCGGTACATGGAATGCTTTCTTCGTCAGTGGCAGCCGCCAATGTGGCCGATAAGCTGGGAATCGTGAACCTGCCCTATGTGGTGGACACCTTCGAAAAACTTGATAAGTTCATTCAAGATGAAGAACTCTTTGAAGAGTTTCGCCAGAGCCCCCGTCGCCAGGGAGTCATCGCCGTTGATATCACCAGCTACGGCACCTACGGCTGGGCCACTACCAAGCCGGTACGCAGCCTGGAAGATGCCCGGGGCGTGAATTTCCGTATCGCCGAAGCTCCTGTCAATATCGATATTTACCGCGCCTGGGGCAACCGCTTTACCGTCATGCCCTGGCCTGATGTTCCCCAGGCCCTGCAGACCGGCGTCATTGACGGCCTTGACCATACACCCACCGTCAGCAATATCACCGGAAAATTCGATGTGGCCAAGTACTTCACCGAAGTCAACTACGCCCAGGGCCTCTTTATCCACCTGATCAACGAACGCTGGCTCAACCGCCTGCCCGCTGATCTGCGCGAAATCCTGCTGGATGTCATCGCCGAAGAGAGTGCCAAATCCCGCGAGCTGGCCAGGATTCAGCACGAGGAGCAGATCGCCGCTGCCAAAGCCAAGGGCGTGGAGTTCATTCCCCTTTCAGCCGCTGACAGACAACGCCTGATTGAGCTGGCTGAGCCGGTGTACAAGACCTGGGGTGAACGGATCGGGGCCGATTATCTGCAGCGCGTGCGGGATTCGCTGGAAAAATAAATCATTTACTGGCATAATCAGCGGGTTTTTCAGAAGCCTGCAAAAGCCGGGAAGCAGGTGCTTCCCGGCTTTTTTTTGTTGGAGTCATGTCAGTATGAAACGAGCATTTCGCTTTTTGGACCGCCTGCTTGGCCATGTGGAAGACTGGAGCCTCTTCACGGCCGTCATGATGGCTCTCTTCGCCGCCATGACCAATATCATTCTGCGCAAGACCACCGATATCAGCCTTTACTGGTCTGATGAAGTGGTGCGCAAGGTTATCTTTTTCACCACTTTCATGGGAGCCAGCGCCGCCATCCGCCGCCGGGCCCTCATCCGCATTGATGCCGTTCCCCAGCTCCTGCCCATTTTCCACAAGCCCCTTACCGTGCTGAGCCATGTGGCGGTACTGGTCTTTGCCGGTATCATGATCTGGCTCGGCCTGGGCATGACCATACTGGTATATGACGATCCCTTTGCCCGCACCTCTACCCTGCAGATTCCCGAGTGGTATTTCTACAGCCTGCTGCCCCTGGTGGGATTCATGATGTTCATCCGCACCTGCATGCAGATTGTGGAAGACTGGCAGGACTGGCGCAGCCCGACTTCAGATGAGGAGGGCGCGTAGCATGGATACCTCATACCTCATCATTCTGGCCCTGCTGCTGGGGGCCCTGGCCGCCACAGTTCCCGTGTTCATTGTGCTCTTTTTCGTGGGGTTGGCAGGACTTGGCTACTTCATCGGCATAGATCCCATGATCGTCATCGAAGTCCTCTACCGCAGCATGGACAAGTTCGCCCTCATCGTGGTGCTCTTCTTTGTCCTGTGCGGCAATATCATGACCACCGGCTCCATTGTGGAAAAACTCATCAAGACTGCCAACGTGCTGGTGGGCTCCCTGCCCGGTGGCCTGGCCATGGCCGGTATTCTGGCCTGTGGCTTCTTCGGGGCCATTTCCGGTTCCACGGTGGCCACGGTGGTGGCCATCGGCGGCTTTATGATTCCCGCCCTCATCAGGCACCGTTATCCCGAACAGTTCAGCATTGGCGTCATGACCACCGCACCCATTCTGGGCGTGGTCATCCCTCCCTCCATCGCCATGATTCTCTACGCCATGGTGACCAATGTCTCTTTGGAGGCGTTCTTCCTGACCGGCTTTATGCCCGGCCTCCTGATCATGGCAGCCATGTCCCTCTATGCCTATTTCTACTGCCGCCGCCTGCCCGATATTGACCTGGCACCCAAACCAAGCCCGGCAGAAGTCTTCAAAACCCTGAAGGACAGCTTCTGGGCGCTGATGCTGCCGGTGATCATCTTCGGCGGCATCTACTCCGGCCTCTTTACCGCCAACGAGGCTGCCGTGGTGGCCTGTTTCTACGCCTTTTTCGTGGAAATCGTCATCCACCGCGACATGAAGCTGACCCAGGTGAAAAAGGTGGTGGTCTCCTCGGCGGTCACTTCATCCACCCTGTTGATCATCGTGGCCGGCGCTTCCGTATTCGGCGAATACCTGACCTTCGAGCAGATTCCGGGGCAGATCACCAATGCCGTGGTCTCCAACATTCACTCCCAGTGGATCTTCCTGCTGGCGGTGGGGATTATCCTCCTGCTCATCGGCATGTTCATGGATATTATCTCGGCCACTATCATCCTGACCCCCATCCTCTACCCCATGCTTTCGCGCTTCGGCATCGACCCCATGCACTTCGGCCTGCTGATGACCGTGAACCTGGGTATTGGTTACGCCACACCGCCGCTGGGAGTCAGCCTGTACATCGCCGGTACTGTGGCCAACCGCAATATTCTCTACGTCACCAAAGCCGTGGCCCCCTTCCTGCTCATCCAGCTTGGGGTACTACTGGTGCTGACCTTCTGGCCCGATTTTGTGCTGTTCCTGCCGCGCTGGCTGTATGGGTACGGAGGGTGAATCTGCCACTTTTGACCTGCCAAAAGTGACGCAAAAGCAACCCCCAGATTTCTGCCATCAGCTTGTCTGAAACTGGGGCCGCAAACAACCGTCATCCCGGACTGAGTTTGCGGTCGCCGCCCTCATGGCGACGACCCTGCGGGCTGCCAGCGTTTCAGTCGGCGCTGACTGGCAGAAGCAAGCACACGGGGGAGATTGAGCGTAGCAGGCGAGCGCGGCATTGCCTTTCTTGGTGTCTTTGAGGGCTTTGTGTGAAACACTCTTTATCAACAGATCACCCCAGGAGTACTGTTATGGATGTCAAAATTCTGGTTCCCGTCGACAACTCCGATACGGCCCGCCGCACTCTCAGTATGATCATCGCCCATAAGGAGCAGTTTCCCCCGAAACTGACCCTGCTCTATGTCATCAATATGGAAAAGCTCACCTATCGCATGATTCCCGACTTCCAGGTGGATATGATCCGTGAGAACGCGCGGCAGTCCGGCGAGGACATGCTGCAAAGCTATGCCGCCATTCTTGAGCGGGCAGGGATTGCGGTGGAAAAGCGCCTGGAGTTTGGTTCGCCCCGTGAGCGCATCAGCCGCATTGCCAATGATGAGGGCTTTCATATGGTGATTATGGGCCGTCGCGGGCGGGGGGAAGTGAGTGATGTGCTGTTCGGCTCAGTGGCCAACTATGTACTGCATGCGGTCAAGTGCCCGGTAATGCTGTTCTGAGACGGTACTCTTACAGGGCCACCACTCGGTTGCGCCCGGTCTGTTTGGCGATATAGAGCGCCCGGTCGGCACGCTGGATCAGCTGATCGTGGGGCTCGCCCAGCTGATATTCCGTGACTCCGAAGCTGCAGGTAATTGAGCCGATACTCAGTGGCGCCTGCTCTACTGCCAGGCGCAGCTGCTCGGCTTTCATACTGGCATCATCCAGGCTGGCATGGGGCAGGACAATGATAAACTCCTCCCCTCCCCAACGCCCGAAGGTATCACTCTGGCGCAGCATGTTCTTGATGAGTTCGGCAATCTGTCGCAGCACCTCATCTCCCCGGTTATGCCCATGTTCATCATTGATCGCTTTAAAGTGATCGACATCCAGGAAAATAAAGCTCAGGTGGCTGCGGTAGCGCTGCGCCCGGGTGGTCTCCTTTTTCAGGGTTTCACTGAGTTTGTAGCGGTTATATACCTGGGTCAGCGGGTCAAGCATGGAAAGCTGCTTGACTTCATAGAGTTTGATAATGGTCTCCTCAAGTTCACGATGCCCGGTAACATCTTTGAGAACCGCGATATAGCCATCACTGTCCGGCAGGGGACAGAGGTAACTGTCAACCCATATCTGGCGGCCATCACGGGTCAGAATCTTCAGCTCCCCCTCCCAGCGCTCATTGGCCAGGGCCATCTCCCAGATGCGCTGAAAGTGCTTCCCGGACATTTTTGGATGACGAATCAGGCTCAGGGGTTTGCCGAGAAGTTCACTGCGATCGTAGCCACACAGGCGCGCAAATCCCGTGCTCACATTGCCAATCACTCCATGGGCATCCAGCTGGCACAGGCACACATGCTGATCCAGTACCGGGAAGAGGAATTCCGGGTCGGGGAAGTTCTGAAAAAACGTCGGGTGCTGGTCAGGGTGTTTTTTCAAGTCTATGCCTTTGAGGACAGATAGAGCAGCGGGGCTACGTCAAGGTTGACGTTTTCGGGGTCAATGGCGCGGGCCACCTTGATATCCGTTTCCAGCTTCAGATCGCGTAAAAAGGGGCGAGGAACCTTTTTCCCGCTGCCATCCAGGGCAACGGCCACCCGCGGAGCCGTGGGAGCTTCGGGAGAGTGCTGGTTCACCACACCCACTTCACCCGTGGAAAGTTTCACAATGCTGCCGATGGGAAAGACACCGATATAGCGTACCAGCTTGTCCACCAGTTCCGGATGGTGGACAACTCCCTTGCCCTGAAGCAGTTTCACCAGAACCAGGGTCGGATTCTCGGCGCTGCGGTAACTGCGACTTGAGGTCATGGCGCAGTAGGCATCGCACAGTCCAACCAGGGCTCCTCCCAGGGATATCTTGTCACTGCCCAGCTGGCGGGGATATCCGGTGCCGTCAAATCGTTCATGGTGCTGCAGCACATAGAGGAGGACTTCCTGGGGAAAACCCTTCTCCTGCAGCAGTCTGGCTCCAATGACGGGATGAGTCTCCAGCAGCCGGCGTTCATCATCGCTGAGTTTGCCGGGTTTACTGAGAAGATCCTGAGGAATGCGCAGCATGCCGATATCCGCCAGCAAAGCTGCCGTAGCCATATGAATGGTGGGCTCGCGGCGCGCCTTGTTCACATGGGCTGCCAGCACCAGGCTAATCAGGGTACGCCGCAGGGCATGCTGCACCTGGGGAGGAAACTGCTTGTTGACCATTCCGCTGAGGCTCAGCAGGGTACGGTAGTTGCGCAGGTAACTCTCCATGAGCTCCTGCAGGTGGCCGGATATCTGGTCCGGGGAGAGGCTGGCTGCCTGGCCCCGGCTGATCTGCTGTGAGTTATTGTGCAGCAGGGTCGCCAGAAAATCATAGGAAGCGCGAATAATCCCCATCTCATGGCGATAGGGAGTTTGTTCGGTCTGCCCCGGCTCCCAGTCCTTCAGGCGCTCCTGGGACTGCGGATTGCGACGCTTGCCTTTGTATACGACGATTTCGCGAATACCCGCGTCCTTCAACCGCTTGACCGCAGGCGAATAGAGGCGGATTCCCTCTTCCACAACCAGGTTGCCGGCACCATCCCGAACCTCCTCAGCAGTGGTATATCCCAAGCTCATGCTGTCAACTTTTATGGTTTTTTTAAAATCCATTGTGTACTATCCTGTTACAGAAACGCGTTGCGAAGTGGAAACTGAAAACTGACTGCCATGTTGAATATCTGCAACATATCATCCCGATGGGAAAACCTGAACGATACCGAAACCACAATCGCCGACTATAACCAATTCCGTCATCAATTGACAAGTGCAGGAAGTGGTTTTTTTCACTGGATGATACACGACTACGAGGAGGAATTATGCCTTTATCGCTGAAAAGCCTGTTTTCGCACCTGGAGTCCATCGCACCCCTTGAGCTGGCCGAAAGCTGGGATAACTGCGGCCTCCTGATTGGCGATGATAACCAGCGCGTCGGCACCATCCTCCTGGCTCTGGAACTGACTCCCGCTGTACTGGATGAGGCGACGCGCTGCGGCGCCGGGCTTGTCATCACCCACCATCCGGTACTGATGAAACCGGTAAAGAAACTCCTGACAAGCCCTTCCTCGGAAACAGCCCTGGCAACCGAAGCGCTGCGCCGCGGCATCCAGGTCTACTGTGCCCACACCAATATCGATATCGCCTGGGGAGGGCTTAATGACTACCTGTGCCAACTGCTGCACATCAAGGTGCAAAGTCCCCTGGTGATGGAAAACGTCGACGAACTCTATAAGGTGATCGTCTGCCTGCCCCGGGATGAAGACGCCCTGGAGAGCATCTCCCAGGCCATGTACAAGGCTGGCGCAGGCGTTCTGGGCCCCTTCACCCATCGCGCCTTTATCTCTGAAGGTCGCGCCACCTACAAGAATCTTGACGACCACCGCGCCAAGATGAACGAAGAGTGCAGCGAATTCCGCCTGGAAGCCACCGTCCACGTCAATGACGTGGAGAATGTCACCAACGCCATTTACATGACCCATCCCTACCATACTCCACCCATCGACCTGATCCCCCTGAAGACCGGACGCGCCTCAGTGGGTCTGGGCCGTATCGGCAGCTTTGAACAGCCGAAAACTCTGCCAGAGCTCGTTGAACAGCTAAAAAAGACCCTGGGCCTCACCCACGTGAGTGTAGCCAATGGTGGAGCGGAGCAGATCAGCCAGGTGGCTGTTGTCACCGGTTCAGGCGGATCACTGGTCAAACAGGCCAGCAAGGCAGGGGCTGATGTCTATATCACCGGAGACCTCAAATACCATGACGCCATATGGGCCATTGAAAATGGCCTGACAGTCATCGACTGCGGGCACTTCGGAACTGAGCGCATTTTCAGTGATCTGATGGAAAAAATTATCTGCGACGCCTTTCCCACGGTCACAGTGGTGAAAAGCAGCTGTGAAGCCAACCCACTGCAGGTGTGGTGAAACCATGGGGCGCTTTCCCATCCTGGCGGTGTCTGCGCTTCTGCTGATCTGCGGCCTGCTGAGCTCCTGTGAGCGAAACCCCTCTGAGGTCAATGCTCCCAGTACGCGGATAATACGTGAAGAAACCCTGGTCATCGGCGTCCTGCCGGAGAAGAATGTCTTTGAACAGCGTCGCCGCTACCAGCCCCTCACCGAATATCTTTCCGATGTCCTCCATATGAATGTTCGCATCAAACTGCTGGACAGCTATGGTGCCATTGCCCGCGAACTGGAAGAACAGGTTATTGATGCCGCCGTTCTTGGCAGCCTCAACTATGTGCTGATGCACGAACGAGGATACGTTCTCCCCGTTGCCCGTCTGGTCGACCTGACCCACGGAGCAGACTATCGCAGTATTGTGTTCACCCGCCACGATACCGGCATTACCGAAGATATCCGCAGCTGGAAAGACAAGGACATTGCCCTGGTGCATCCGGCAACCCTGGCGGGTGCACTCTTTCCCCGCTGGTATCTCTATCAGAGTGAAAAAATCGATATGTCCTGGTATTTCAACACGGTTCGCTATATGGGAAGCCATGACAGCGTCGTGCTGGCGGTGTATAACGGGCACGCCCACCTGGGAGCCGCCAAAGATGATGTCATTCGGGCCATGCAGAGCGACTGGCCTGAACTGCAGGAAGGCCTGCTGATATTAACCATATCCGAACCAGTCCCCTCCAATACGCTCTCCCTGCGCAGTGACCTGGCGGACACCCTGCTGGAGCGCCTGCAGGAAACCCTGGTCTCCATGCATACCTATCAGCAGGGAATCACGGCCCTGCAGCAACTGGAGGCATCCTCGTTCGTGGCAACCCGCGACGAGGAATTCGACTCGCTGCGCGTTATGATGTATGAACTGGGAGTCGATTCAAGCCATTTCAGCTTTGCCGATTAGGGGAGCCATATGGAGAGACGTTCGTGAAAAAGAAACTCTTTGTCGGCCTGGGCCTGGCCATGCTCCTCTTCATCATGGGAGCGCTCATGGTGCTGCGCCACCTGGAAACCATCATCGTCAACCAGGGTATTGCCAGCGAGCAGAACGTGATCATCAGTATCTACAATGAGATGCTCTATTTCATGCGCAGTGCCCAGGCCGAGCTCTACCGCCATCAAGCCGGGTACAGCCGCAATATCGACGACCTGGTTACCTACATAGAGTCCTTTGAAAACAACCGCCATATCCTCTCCTCTCAATATCAGAACCATTTCGGCGATGTCACCTGCATGCAGTGCCATCCGCGTATTGAGCAGAGGCTGCTCAGTGTCAACAATATCTTCTCCGATATCGATGAACTGCTGGAAGAGTACAAGCGGGATGTCAGCGTCCTCATCACTACCCGCGACCCATTGCAGCGGCAGATCCGCGAACAGATGGCCACCCAGAACGGGCAGATTATCACCAGCGCCCTGGAAACCGCCCACCACGCGGCCCATGAAATGTGGCTGGAAGTTCACAGCAACAGTAATCGCATCATCGAACGCTCACGCCACGCCATCCTGCTCTCCATCGCCTTCACCCTGCTCTTCTGCGCCAGCATCTTTCTGGTGGTCATTCGCGGAATTACCCGCCCGGTACAGAACCTCATCGGAGGTATCCAGACCATTTCCCGGGGCGACTTCTCCCAGCGGGTCGAGGTGAAAACCCGCGATGAAATCGGTATCATGGCCGAAGCCTTCAACACCATGGCTGAGCGTCTGGACAGGATTCACCGCGAAAAAGACAGCCTGCTGCAGGAACTGCAGGAATTGAACGAAAATCTGGAGCACCGGGTGGAACAGGCGACAGCCGCCCTGAGGGAGACCCAGGCCCAGATGGTGCGAGCTGAAACCCTGGC
This sequence comes from Desulfurispirillum indicum S5, assembly GCF_000177635.2. NCBI lineage: Bacteria > Pseudomonadati > Chrysiogenota > Chrysiogenia > Chrysiogenales > Chrysiogenaceae > Desulfurispirillum > Desulfurispirillum indicum. Next base: position 23,711 of record NC_014836.1, on the reverse strand, counting down.
GGCAGTGGGAACCCTGGCAGCCGGAGTCTCCCATGAGGTCAGCACCCCCCTGAACGCTATCACCGGCTTCTGCCGTATCATGCTTGAAGAGGTGGACGAGTCCCACCCCCTCTACGAGGACCTGAAGGTCGTTGAGCAGGAAGCGCTGCGCTGCCGGCGCATTGTCCAGAGCCTGCTGCAGTTCGCGCGCGTTCCCTCCCACAGTACCTCCCTCGCCTGCGTCAACGAGCTGCTGGACGAAACCATGACCCTGGTCTCCTACCAGACGGCCACCAAAGGCATTACCATCGACAGGGACTTTTCCTCCGACCTGCCCGACGTATCGGCAGACCCCATGCAGCTCAAGCAGGTACTCCTCAATATTGTCCTGAATGCCATCCAGGCCATGGAGGGCAGGGGCAGGCTGCACATTCGCACCTTCACCCTCAGGGATACGGTCATGATCGCCATTACCGACAGCGGACCCGGCATTCCCGCCGAGCAGCAGCAAAAAATTTTCCAGCCGTTCTATACCACCAAATCCGGCGGCACCGGCCTTGGACTGGCCATATCCTATGGCATTATCAAGGAGTATGGCGGCGATATTCTCCTCGAAAGCGCGCCAGGCAAGGGAACCACCGTCACCATTACCCTGCCCGCCTATCAGACTAACGAACAGGAGCATAAAGATGACACAGATCCTGATTGTTGACGATGACCAGGCCATGTGCCGTCTCCTCAAGCGCCTCCTGCAGAAGGCAGGCATGGACGTTGTCTGTAAAAGTGACCCCCATGAAGCGGTAGACGTTCTCTCCCGCCAGGAGTTCGACCTGGTGCTCTCCGATTTCTATATGCCACAGCTGACAGGCGAGGATATTCTCCACCACGTCAAAAACCTCCAGCCTGCCACCGACGTCATCATCATGACCGCGTTTGCCTCCATTGAGCATGCCGTGAATGCCATGCGCAGCGGAGCCTATGACTACATTGTCAAGCCCTTCCAGAATGACGACGTGCTCCACGCCGTCGGACGCGTGCTGGAAAAGCGCAGGCTGGAGCGGGAGAACACCCTCCTGCGCAGTCAACTGGTCAGGACCAGCAGCTTCCACCATATGGTGGGAAAGTCCGTAGCCATGGAGCGCCTGTTTACCCTGATCCAGAAGGTCTCCCAAAGTGACGCCACCGTTAACCTGCAAGGAGAGAGTGGCACCGGCAAGGAACTGGTGGCCAGGGCTATCCACCAGTGTGGGCCACGCAGCTCCAAGCCCTTTGTGGCCGTTAACTGCAGCGCCCTGCCCGACACCCTGCTGGAAAGTGAACTCTTCGGCCACGCCCGGGGGGCCTTCACCGGTGCTGCAGAGGCGCGCCAGGGGCTTTTTCAGCATGCCGATGGCGGTACCCTCTTCCTGGACGAAATCGCCGACACCAGTCCCGCCGTCCAGGCCAAGCTGCTGCGGGTACTGCAGGAGAAAAAAGTGCGACGGCTTGGAGACAACATGGAGAAGGGTGTGGACGTGCGGGTTATCACCGCCACCAGCCGTGACCTCAACCACCTGATGGAGCAGGAAGCCTTCCGTGAAGACCTGTTCTACCGCATCAATGTCTTTCCCATCGCCGTCCCACCCCTGCGTGAACGCCGCGAAGATATTCCCATGCTGGCCGAACATTTTCTGCAGGGGCGCAAGCGCCTTGAAACCCGCACCATGGATATCCTGTGTGCCTATCACTGGCCGGGCAATATCCGTGAGCTGGAAAACCTGATGGAAAGGCTGTGTGTCTTCATTGAGGCAGAACATATTTTCCCCGATGACCTCCCAGCGGAAATCCATGGATTCTCCCGGCTACCCATGGATACACAGCTTCCCTATAATGAAGCGAAAGAGCAGGCCCTGCGTGAATTTCACCACGAATACCTGGGCAGCATCCTCAGCCGTGCCGGAGGTAATATCACCCAGGCAGCACGCACCCTGAATCTGGATCGCGCCAATCTGCAGCGTCTGCTGCGCCGCTACACCATTGACCCGGATACCTACCGCTCCTGAGTCATTTTTGACCCAGGAGCGTTCCCGGCTCAGGCACAGTATATCTTCTTTCCCTCAATCCCCATCCGCCCATACCAGGAACAGCTCGCTTTTTTTCAGTTTTTTTGCCTGAGACAATCAGGTCAGATCTGACGCACCACTTCAAAATACAGCAACACAAAACACGAAAAACAAATACTTTACACATGTGAAAAAATTGGCAATTCGTTTGCTCTCTCACCAGCAGGAGAAGCGCAAGGAGGTCTACACATGTACAGGCTACTGCTGTTTGGGATTATCACCGGATGCGTTCTGCTGCTGGCGGTGACCCAGTCCATGGCCACCTATTTTCTGCCCTGACAGTGCGTCGGGGAAATCGTAATTTTTCAGGAGGAGATTCTATGCGAAAACACTGGTTTATCGCCTTGCTGCTGGTGCTGTTCAGCGTGACAGCAGCCTCGGCCAAAGACTACATGACCTGGAAAACCGAAGGCTTCGTGGGAGCCGACGGTTGTAAAATGTGCCATGCCGGCGTTCACAACGACTGGTCCAGCAGCTGGCACACCATGAAGACCGAGTGGGGCCCTGCCTACCCCGACATCTACTACAAGCAGGACAAGGATCGTTATCCCTGGGGCAGCGAAAAGATCTACCCCTGGATCAAGCGCGACTGGGACAAACTTGACACGTACATGATCCTGGACCGCAAGGACGCCAACACCAACTACGTCTCCACCACCAAGGTGAAATACGAAGAAGTAGAACTGGTTGTTGGCAGCCAGCGCAAGCAGCGCTATGCGGTATACTACGATGGCTCACCTGACAAGGCGTGGCTGGCCCACACCAAGGATGGTGGCATCTCCTGGACCCTCGACAAGTCCACAGTCGTTGACTACCCCGGCAACAAGGATCGCGCCGGCTACAAGTTCCTCTTCATTGAAGTGCGTCCCAAAGACGGCGACATCAACAAAAACAACTACGGCACCTGGCGCTCCTGGCAGGAGCAGTGCATCGCCTGCCACACCACTGGATTCGATGCTGACGCTTGGTATGATGCAAAAGAGGCCTTCAAGAAAGGGCAGCGCAATCATCTGCGCGATGTCTTCTCGGTAGACATCAGTGTCTCCTGTGAAGCCTGCCATGGTGGCGGTGCCGAGCACGCCAGAATGCCTTCCAAGTCCAACATCATCAACCCCGCCAAGCTGACCGATCCATCGGAGCGCATGGTCACCTGTAACCGCTGCCACACCCGTGCCCAGACCAACACCATGCACGGAAAGGGTTCCAACGATAACCGTGGCTTCGTACTGGGCGAGCATTCCTATGAAGACGTCATGCAGTACACCCGCCCCGCCTGGGGGAAAGGGAACCGTCAGGTTTCTGTCGATGGCAAAGGCCGCCGTGACCACCAGCAGGATATGGACCTGATGCTGAGCGCCACCATCAAGGGTGATCACAGCACCCATGCCCAGATGGCTTGCTTCGACTGCCACACCGTCCACAATGTGGGCAATAACCCCGAAAGCCCATGGCTCTTTGACAAGTCTCCCGTGGAAACCTGCGCCAAGTGTCACCTGGGTCAGGCCGAAAAAGTGCTGCGCGCCTTTGATGGCCGCACCGGCTGGCCCCGCTACGGCTATGGTAACTGGGACAATGAGGGTGGCCGCGTCGCGAACAAGCAGCACATCTTCAACCTGGATGAAGAAGGCCGCTCCTTCGGCCTCTCCCCCGATCAGTACCACTGGGCTCTGAAAAAGGGTGGCGACGCCAAGAAAGCTGCTGACTGGGAGTCCATCTGGCCCTGGGAAAAGGCGGCCATGGAAAAAGATGGTCGCACCACCTTCGTGGGAGCTGATCCGACCAAACGCTGATACCGACTCTCCCAGACGTCTCCTGTCTATCTCCTTAAAGCCACGGGGCAGAGAACATTCTCTGCCCCGTGTGTTTTTTTTGGTGGACTGCTTTTCCATTTCTTTACCGTTTTCTGACATTCTCTTGCTGAATATCTTCTGCCCCGGAGCTACTGTCCAATGGTTTGCGCACTGGCTGAAACACCACTGTCAATCGCTACATCAGCAGGGGAGAGATCATGCTTGCAGGTTTCTGGGAGGAGTGTCTGGCCTCCATCGACTACGCCTTTCAGCCCATTGTCAATCCCATCACTGGCTCCATCTTCGCCGTTGAGGCTTTGATCCGCAGTGTCGGGGGCGAACGCACCTTCGGTCCCTGCCGCTCCATTGACGATTTCTTCGACACGGCCTTTCGCGAAGGGGTGCTTTTTTCCCTGGATGTGGCCCTGCGTCGCAAGGCCATTGAAAAGTACCTGCAGATCCCTTTTCACCGTAAGATCCGCCTCTTCTATAACTACGACCATCGTATGACCAAGATGTACAACTACACCCCCAATGTCATGGAGCACATGATGCAGGAGTACAGCCTGCCCGTGGGAAATCTGTGTATGGAGCTGACGGAAAAGCACAAGTACGACTACTCCAATGCTGCCCTGGCCCTGGATCAGGCTGTGGGCAACAGCAAGGAGCGGGGGTTCCTGGTAGCCATTGACGATTTCGGGGTCGGGTATTCGTCCTTTGAGCTCATGTACCATGCCGATCCCGATTTCATTAAAATTGACCGCTTCCTCATTGCCGATATTCACCGCGATCTGAAAAAGAAGTCATACTGCTCCCATATTATCAGCCTGGCGCACCTGCTTGGCATCACGGTCATCGCCGAGGGAGTGGAGACCGAAGCGGAATACTCTCTGTGCAAGGAGATGGGGGTGGATCTTATCCAGGGATACCTGGTGCAGTACCCCACCAGCAGCATCGAGGATATCTGCCTGGTGTACGAGAACATCCAGGCCCTTGGCCAGAAGCACCGGCGCAGCACCTCCGAGGATATGGCCATACTTTCGCGGGAGATCTATCCCATACGGCCCATTCGCATCAACACCAGCATGAAAGAGCTCTTCGCCACCTTCCAGAACAATCCCGAGGAGAGCTTCTTTCCGGTCGTGGATGGCAACGACTTTCCCCTTGGCCTGATCCACGAACGCACCTTCAAGAAATTCATCTACTCGCCCTATGGCAAAGAGGTTCTGAGCAACCGTTTTTTCGACCAGTCCCTGCGCAAGTACCTCACCGAGTGCCCCATTGTGGATATTCATCTGCCGGTGGAGAAGATTCTGGCCGTGTTCGTCAACAACACGGAATCGCCGGGAATCATTGTGACTCGCGACCAGTCCTACTGCGGTTTCCTGTCGGCTTCCAGCCTGCTGAAAACCCTGAACGAAAAGAACATGGCCTACGCTCGGGAGATGAATCCCCTGACCAAACTGCCCGGCAATATCCTCATCAACAATTTCATCAACCAGGCCTGCGAGGACACCGGAAATATCTACTACCTGATCTATTTTGACTTTGACAACTTCAAACCCTTCAACGACCGCTTCGGCTTCCGTCAGGGCGATCGCGCCATCATTCTCTTCTCGGAACTGCTGCGCAAGCGTTTTATCAGCTCCTGCTACTTTATCGGGCACATTGGCGGCGACGACTTTTTCCTGGGAATTCAGGTTCCAGAGCACGAAAGGGCGGAAAAAGATGACAACTTTGTGGAGCGCAAAATCACCAAAACCATCCGCAAGTTCATGGACTCCATTGAGCCTTTTTACCAGGAAAACGAGTTGCTGCAGGGCCAGTACAGCGCCCGCGATCGAGAGGGAAACCTGCGCACCTTCGACCTGCTCAGCGCCAGTGCTGCTGTCATAAAACTTCCCGCCGCTTCTCGTTCTCTGGCACAGGAGGATCTGGCGGAAGTCTTCGCGCGACTGAAAAAAGAGGCCAAATCCCGTCCCGAGCGCATTGCCATGCACGTATCTGCAACTGCTGAAATTATCGCGCCGGTATTTCCGGGCTGATCTGGCTGCCTGCGCACCACTGCCGATAGTGTCGCAGAATGGCCCGCTCGTCCATCTCACCTTCGGCGTCGCTGCGTTTTTCCAGATAGCGGTAGTATTCGCGCAGGGTGACAGCATCCAGGTGAATACCTGCCCGGTTCAGGCAGTCCTGCAGTACAGCGGTTCCCGACTGGCTGGTAAAGCGCAGCTGCTCTCCATCGGCCCTGCCCACGGCGCCGGTGACAAAGGGAAGATAGACGCCCCGCCCGCTGCGACTTTTTATGGCCCCATCCTGATGAATACCACTGCGATGGCTGAAAACATCGGATCCGATAATCGGCGTTTTCGGGCCAACGGCAATGGCACTGAGTTCGGCAACCTCCCGGGCCGTTTCAAAGATGTACTGGCGCTGGATGCCCGTATGCACCCCGCTGTTTTCCAAAGCGCAGACCACCTCATAGAGGCTGGCATTGCCAGCGCGTTCACCAAGGCCATTCAGGGAAACTTCCAGTTGGGTGGCTCCAGCAAAGTAGCTCTCCACGGTCGTTGCCGTCGCCATTCCCAGGTCATTGTGGCAGTGCACCGCAAAGGCCGACCTGCCGCGAAAGTACTCCATCACCTGTCGGGCAATTTCCACGAAAACCATGGGGCGGAAACGCTCCACCGTGTTGGGCAGATTGATCACATCGGCGCCCTCTTCAATGGCGACCTGAAAGATATCAAGCGCCAGGGCGATATCATCCAGGCAGTCGCCGAAGTGCTCACCGGAAAACTGCACGCTTCCGCGTTTTCCCGCCAGACGACGGGCGTGACGGACCGCCTGGCGAACTGCCCTGGCAGCTTCATGGGGGGTGCAGCGCAGCACCTGGTTCACCACGGAGGGGCTGACGGGGTAGACAATGTGCACCCGCGGCTGCGCCGCATGACTGACTGCTTCCCAGGAAGCATCAATTTCGGCAGTGCGCGCCCGCGAAAGGCTTGAAATAACCATGCTGGCCGGAGCTTCCTGGGCCAGGGCGCAGCAGGCTTCAAAGTCCACGGCGCTGGCAGACGCGAAGCCAACTTCCGCACCAGGTACCTCAAGGCGGATCAGATGCTGGAAAACCTGCTGCTTCTGTTTGAGGCTCCAGGGACGTGGCAGTGCCTGGTTGCCATCGCGCAGGGTGACGTCCAGAAAAAAGGGGGAATGGGGCGTGTGTGAGGCAGGAAACGTTTCCATGGGGCTCTCCTGTGCTGCTGCCCCAGGAGAAATGTGCTTTCAGGAGTGCCTGAAAAGAAAAAACCCACTTCCCTTGGGGAAGCGGGTTGTGTTGTGGCAACGTCCTACGCTTCCCGGTATATACCCAGAAGCAGGAGTAGAGACACTGATGGATGGTGAGGGGTTACGTCTTTCATAGTGGCAAAGGATATAGAAGGAGCCAGCCCAGAAGTCAAGAAAATAGTGTGAGAAAAGTGGGTATACGGATTTAATGGTTGATGGGGCACCTTCACCCCATCAATCTGATACCACCCTCAGATGGTTGATAGATCGACTCCGTAGTTGAGTTCCTCTGCGAAGTCCGGCAGTCCGTAACCGATGGTTTTCTTGTAGAAAGGAGAGACCTTCGCAGTCGGTGCCTTCTTCTTGTGCTTCGTGGTGTAGAGCATTCGTGCCCGCATCACCTCGAAGGAGTAACCGCGCCCTTCACGGTTCTTGTCCTTGGCCAGTCGGTTGATGGACTCCGTGTAAGCGTTGGTGACGGGCATGTCCGTCTCGAAGTAGGTCATGGTCTCTTCGCGCCAGTTTCCCACTGCCCTGACCAGATCGCTCCAGACTTCCTTTTGGCCCTTCGGGATGGTGGCTATCCACTCGTCCAGGGCGGCTTCTGCCTGGAGCCGTGTGGTGGCGTCCCAGATGCCGTAGAAGCGCTCCTTGTGCTCGTAGGCGGCCAGCAGTTGCGGGAACGCGCCTGTCCAGGTCTCCATGATGAGGCGCTCCCGGTCTGAGACTTCGTGAGCGCGTTTCAGTAGGATTTTCCGGTCTCCCTTGAGAGTCCGGCTCTGGGACGGTTTCAGCTCCTTTCTGAGGCCCTTGCGCACTCTCTCTAGGGCATCGTTGGCCATGCGCACCACATGGAACTTATCGACCACGATACGGGCCTGGGGCAGCACAGCCTTGACCGCTGCCCGGTAGGGGTTCCACATGTCCATGCTGACGATCTCGACCTTCTGCCGGTCTTTCAGCTTCATCAGGTAGTTGGTCACCACGTCCTGGCGGCGGGTGGCCAGCAGGTCGAGCAGGGTTCGCTCCTCAATGTTGGTCAGAATGCAGCGGTAGCGCTTGTTCAGGTATAGCTCGTCAATGCCCAGGATGCGGGGCGTCTCGAAGCGGTGCCAGCGCCCCAGGAACTCGGCGCGGGCGTTGAAGATGTCGCGCACCGTCTTCTCGTCCAGGCCGGTCTGTGCCGCCACAAAGGTGTAGGGGTGGTTGAAGGATTCCTTCTCCACGTACTCATGCAGCCGCAGTGTCATACGGAATCCGTCCACCATCTCCGGTAGCTGGGGCCTGAATGTTGTCTTGCAGGCCCGGCAGGTGTATCGGCGGCGGACCACCCAGAGAGTGACCCGCTTGCCGTGGATGGGCAGATCACGATAGGGAACGTCACGCTTGCCGAACCGTACGAACTCACCCTGCACGACGCATTCCTCGCAGGCGATGGGATCGGGCACGTCCACCTGGAAGTGCATTTCGTCGTCGGTTGATTTGCAGCCCAGTACTTGGTATTGCGGCAGGTGAAGGATGTTGCCGGGAAGTTCGGTCATGGTGTTGTATAGGCGTAGGTGTCAGTCAGATCCATCCGGCTCGGCATTGGTGTTTGCTTTTTTACCCAACAAGCTGCTGGAAACGAAAAGTAAGGCACCGAGGACAATTGCAATATCAGCCAGGTTGAAGGCCGGCCAATGCCAGTCTCGCCAATAGAAATCAAAGGAATCCACAACATAGCCGCGAAAGACCCGGTCAATCAGATTGCCCATGGCGCCACCGAGGATAAGACTGTAAGCGATGGTTTCTCCTTTATGACGATTTTCAAGGATCAGCTTGATCAGAAAAATCGAGACCACTACCGCGATTCCGATAAAAAAGTAGCGCTGCCAGCCTCCACCATTCGCAAAAAGACTGAATGCGGCACCGGTGTTCCATAGGTGCACCCAGTTAAAGAACGGGGTCACCGAAACATACTCGCCATAGGCCATTGATTGCTGCACCAGCCACTTTACAGCCTGATCAGACGCTGCCAGCAGGCCCGATATGGACAATAGGGCATATGGCGAGAGCTTTTTGCCAATAATGAGCATTATTTAACCCTTCAACGCCAAAATGCGTCTGGCACCGTTAAGTACAATGACCCCCGCGATGGTGCCGATAATCAGATCCGGATAATTGGAACCGGTCCACGCGACCAGGGCGCCGGCGGTGATGACCCCCAGGTTGATCACCACGTCGTTGGCCGAAAATATCCAGCTAGCCTTCATGTGCGCCCCGCCTTCCCGATGTTTGGATATGAGCAGCAGACAACTGGTATTGGCAATCAATGCGACGAATGCGATAGCCATCATCACCAGCGATTCAGGCTCACTACCGAATACAAAGCGTCTCACCACCTCTACGAGCACGCCAACAGCCAAAACCAGTTGGACCACACCAGCAACGTGCGCAACACGGACCTGCCTTTTCACGCTATGCCCAACCGCATAAAGAGCGAGTCCGTACACTGCCGCATCGGCAAAATTGTCCAGGGACTCTGCAATGAGGCCGGTGGACTGGGCGATCAGACCGGCAGTCATTTCCACCACGAACAGAAGTGCATTGATGCCGAGCAACCAGCGCAGGGTCCCGGATTCTTGCTTAGCAGAAGCTGCCGAAAACTCGGGGGCCTTGATGGTCTCCGGATTTGCAGCGACGGTTTCCTGAAGCGAGGCGCCTAGCCCCAAGGTCTTCAGTTTCGAGGTGACGGGCTCGACCTCGCCGTCATGCACGACCTTCAGCCGGCGGTTCGACAAGTCGAAGGACAGCGCCCGAATCTCCTCAAAGCCGTTCAGGGCTAGGCGAATCATTCGTTCTTCTGATGGACAGTCCATCTTCGGCACGGCATAAACACTGACCCATCTCCCTGGCGCTTCGGAGGAGGCCTGTATATCGGTATCCGCTGCGGACGTTGCATCACCGCCACAGGCGCCACCACAGGATTTGCTCATGATACGACTCCACTTGAATAATGTTGTGGTACCATTTAAAACTATAAAGCTACTATAAGGTCAATAGAGTAAAGAATCCGTTGGGGAGGAGGCTGATGCGCATTGGTCAGTTGGCGCAGTTGGTAGGGGTCGAAACACAGACGATCCGCTTCTATGAACAGCAGGGCTTGTTGCCGCCGCCTGATCGGCAGGTCAACGGTTACCGTGTCTATACCGAGAAGCATGGTGAGGGGCTGGCCTTCATCCGTCGCTGCAGAATCCTGGGCCTGTCACTGGCTGAGATTCACGAACTACAGAGCTATGAGGACGACCCTCATCAGCCTTGTACCGCCGTCAACGCCTTGCTCGATGATCACATCTCTCATGTGCGGTCGCAGATAACCGCTCTGCAAGCGCTTGAGAAACAACTCGTTTCACTGAGAGCGAGTTGCAACGATGACCGGGAAGTTGAGGCGTGTGGGGTTCTTGCTGGAATTAGCGAAGGAAACATGCACCAGCAGTAGGTGAAGCATCAACCAGATAATCCGATGAGATGCCGGTCTGTCTCACTCTCATGCAAAGGTAAGATCAACCATTTAATCCGCTTACCCGAATAACACTTGTCCTGGCCAGCAGCATCCGAACGCCGTTGCTCAAGTTCGCAGTTTTCCATAAGCCCCCCTGTTTTCTCAAAAGTCATAAATAGCAGTCTAATTGAGAATTAGGTTTTGAGATAGGTTTATGAGAACGAAAAACCCGCTTAATCGCGGGCTTTTTGTCGTTTTCAGAAGACGGCTGCACTGAACGTCAGAAGCCGACTGCACTATAGCAGCGGAGGGGTTGGATCCATCAGGCAACGACGGGCTGCTGCCGGCCATCAGCGGACGCAGGGAGGACTTTCCGCAACCGGCCGTTCGATGCGGCACCGATGGCCTTCGCGCAGGGGTAGTGAATCCGCCAGGATTGACTTGCGCTGCCCTACCTCTCACTAGTGAGGGGCGGCAGCGCATCAAGCGGTGAGCGCACTCCGGCACCGCCAACTTTCAGCACATGCGTGTAAATCATCGTCGTAGAGACGTCGGAATGGCCGAGCAGATCCTGCACGGTTCGAATGTCGTAACCGCTGCGGAGCAAGGCCGTCGCGAACGAGTGGCGGAGGGTGTGCGGTGTGGCGGGCTTCGTGATGCCTGCTTGTTCTACGGCACGTTTGAAGGCGCGCTGAAAGGTCTGGTCATACATGTGATGGCGACGCACGACACCGCTCCGTGGATCGGTCGAATGCGTGTGCTGCGCAAAAACCCAGAACCACGGCCAGGAATGCCCGGCGCGCGGATACTTCCGCTCAAGGGCGTCGGGAAGCGCAACGCCGCTGCGGCCCTCGGCCTGGTCCTTCAGCCACCATGCCCGTGCACGCGACAGCTGCTCGCGCAGGCTGGGTGCCAAGCTCTCGGGTAACATCAAGGCCCGATCCTTGGAGCCCTTGCCCTCCCGCACGATGATCGTGCCGTGATCGAAATCCAGATCCTTGACCCGCAGTTGCAAACCCTCACTGATCCGCATGCCCGTTCCATACAGAAGCTGGGCGAACAAACGATGCTCGCCTTCCAGAAAACCGAGGATGCGAACCACTTCATCCGGGGTCAGCACCACCGGCAAGCGCCGCGACGGCCGAGGTCTTCCGATCTCCTGAAGCCAGGGCAGATCCGTGCACAGCACCTTGCCGTAGAAGAACAGCAAGGCCGCCAATGCCTGACGATGCGTGGAGACCGAAACCTTGCGCTCGTTCGCCAGCCAGGACAGAAATGCCTCGACTTCGCTGCTGCCCAAGGTTGCCGGGTGACGCACACCGTGGAAACGGATGAAGGCACGAACCCAGTGGACATAAGCCTGTTCGGTTGGTAAGCTGTAATGCAAGTAGCGTATGCGCTCACGCAACTGGTCCAGAACCTTGACCGAACGCAGCGGTGGTAACGGCGCAGTGGCGGTTTTCATGGCTTGTTATGACTGTTTTTTTGTACAGTCTATGCCTCGGGCATCCAAGCAGCAAGCGCGTTACGCCGTGGGTCGATGTTTGATGTTATGGAGCAGCAACGATGTTACGCAGCAGGGCAGTCGCCCTAAAACAAAGTTAAACATCATGAGGGAAGTGGTGATCGCCGAAGTATCGACTCAACTATCAGAGGTAGTTGGCGTCATCGAGCGCCATCTCGAACCGACGTTGCTGGCCGTACATTTGTACGGCTCCGCAGTGGATGGCGGCCTGAAGCCACACAGTGATATTGATTTGCTGGTTACGGTGACCGTAAGGCTTGATGAAACAACGCGGCGAGCTTTGATCAACGACCTTTTGGAAACTTCGGCTTCCCCTGGAGAGAGCGAGATTCTCCGCGCTGTAGAAGTCACCATTGTTGTGCACGACGACATCATTCCGTGGCGTTATCCAGCTAAGCGCGAACTGCAATTTGGAGAATGGCAGCGCAATGACATTCTTGCAGGTATCTTCGAGCCAGCCACGATCGACATTGATCTGGCTATCTTGCTGACAAAAGCAAGAGAACATAGCGTTGCCTTGGTAGGTCCAGCGGCGGAGGAACTCTTTGATCCGGTTCCTGAACAGGATCTATTTGAGGCGCTAAATGAAACCTTAACGCTATGGAACTCGCCGCCCGACTGGGCTGGCGATGAGCGAAATGTAGTGCTTACGTTGTCCCGCATTTGGTACAGCGCAGTAACCGGCAAAATCGCGCCGAAGGATGTCGCTGCCGACTGGGCAATGGAGCGCCTGCCGGCCCAGTATCAGCCCGTCATACTTGAAGCTAGACAGGCTTATCTTGGACAAGAAGAAGATCGCTTGGCCTCGCGCGCAGATCAGTTGGAAGAATTTGTTCACTACGTGAAAGGCGAGATCACCAAGGTAGTCGGCAAATAATGTCTAACAATTCGTTCAAGCCGACGCCGCTTCGCGGCGCGGCTTAACTCAAGCGTTAGATGCACTAAGCACATAATTGCTCACAGCCAAACTATCAGGTCAAGTCTGCTTTTATTATTTTTAAGCGTGCATAATAAGCCCTACACAAATTGGGAGATATATCATGAAAGGCTGGCTTTTTCTTGTTATCGCAATAGTTGGCGAAGTAATCGCAACATCCGCATTAAAATCTAGCGAGGGCTTTACTAAGCTTGCCCCTTCCGCCGTTGTCATAATCGGTTATGGCATCGCATTTTATTTTCTTTCTCTGGTTCTGAAATCCATCCCTGTCGGTGTTGCTTATGCAGTCTGGTCGGGACTCGGCGTCGTCATAATTACAGCCATTGCCTGGTTGCTTCATGGGCAAAAGCTTGATGCGTGGGGCTTTGTAGGTATGGGGCTCATAATTGCTGCCTTTTTGCTCGCCCGATCCCCATCGTGGAAGTCGCTGCGGAGGCCGACGCCATGGTGACGGTGTTCGGCATTCTGAATCTCACCGAGGACTCCTTCTTCGATGAGAGCCGGCGGCTAGACCCCGCCGGCGCTGTCACCGCGGCGATCGAAATGCTGCGAGTCGGATCAGACGTCGTGGATGTCGGACCGGCCGCCAGCCATCCGGACGCGAGGCCTGTATCGCCGGCCGATGAGATCAGACGTATTGCGCCGCTCTTAGACGCCCTGTCCGATCAGATGCACCGTGTTTCAATCGACAGCTTCCAACCGGAAACCCAGCGCTATGCGCTCAAGCGCGGCGTGGGCTACCTGAACGATATCCAAGGATTTCCTGACCCTGCGCTCTATCCCGATATTGCTGAGGCGGACTGCAGGCTGGTGGTTATGCACTCAGCGCAGCGGGATGGCATCGCCACCCGCACCGGTCACCTTCGACCCGAAGACGCGCTCGACGAGATTGTGCGGTTCTTCGAGGCGCGGGTTTCCGCCTTGCGACGGAGCGGGGTCGCTGCCGACCGGCTCATCCTCGATCCGGGGATGGGATTTTTCTTGAGCCCCGCACCGGAAACATCGCTGCACGTGCTGTCGAACCTTCAAAAGCTGAAGTCGGCGTTGGGGCTTCCGCTATTGGTCTCGGTGTCGCGGAAATCCTTCTTGGGCGCCACCGTTGGCCTTCCTGTAAAGGATCTGGGTCCAGCGAGCCTTGCGGCGGAACTTCACGCGATCGGCAATGGCGCTGACTACGTCCGCACCCACGCGCCTGGAGATCTGCGAAGCGCAATCACCTTCTCGGAAACCCTCGCGAAATTTCGCAGTCGCGACGCCAGAGACCGAGGGTTAGATCATGCCTAGCATTCACCTTCCGGCCGCCCGCTAGCGGACCCTGGTCAGGTTCCGCGAAGGTGGGCGCAGACATGCTGGGCTCGTCAGGATCAATGCACTATGAGGCGGCGGTTCATACCGCGCCAGGGGAGCGAATGGACAGCGAGGAGCCTCCGAACGTTCGGGTCGCCTGCTCGGGTGATATCGACGAGGTTGTGCGGCTGATGCACGACGCTGCGGCGTGGATGTCCGCCAAGGGAACGCCCGCCTGGGACGTCGCGCGGATCGACCGGACATTCGCGGAGACCTTCGTCCTGAGATCCGAGCTCCTAGTCGCGAGTTGCAGCGACGGCATCGTCGGCTGTTGCACCTTGTCGGCCGAGGATCCCGAGTTCTGGCCCGACGCCCTCAAGGGGGAGGCCGCATATCTGCACAAGCTCGCGGTGCGACGGACACATGCGGGCCGGGGTGTCAGCTCCGCGCTGATCGAGGCTTGCCGCCATGCCGCGCGAACGCAGGGGTGCGCCAAGCTGCGGCTCGACTGCCACCCGAACCTGCGTGGCCTATACGAGCGGCTCGGATTCACCCACGTCGACACTTTCAATCCCGGCTGGGATCCAACCTTCATCGCAGAACGCCTAGAACTCGAAATCTAACGTCCGTTCGGGCATCGAGGTCCATGTCGGGGTGGGACGGGCCCGTGGCTTCAAGATCACTTGCAGTCCGACCGCGATGTCTTGGTTGCGCGAGAGGTTGTCGATATCCTCCACTTCCATCATCAACCCTGGATAATGCCGCCGCCGTCATCGCCGCCGACGCCCGTGCCGGGCTTTTCGGGCCTGTCAGGCTTGCTCGGCCTTCAGCCTGCCTGGGCGAGATCTCCGGCGGACGGATTAACGGCGGAGCTTCGCCGCCTTTCGTGCGTGTGAAGGCCGAAGATAGTTCTCTCAAAAACATCCGTTTATGAGAGATACCAAATGTCATTTTCAGAAGACGACTGCACCAGTTGATTGGGCGTAATGGCTGTTGTGCAGCCAGCTCCTGACAGTTCAATATCAGAAGTGATCTGCACCAATCTCGACTATGCTCAATACTCGTGTGGGCTCTGTTGCAAAAATCGTGAAGCTTGAGCATGCTTGGCGGAGATTGGACGGACGGAACGATGACGGATTTCAAGTGGCGCCATTTCCAGGGTGATGTGATCCTGTGGGCGGTGCGCTGGTATTGTCGCTATCCGATCAGCTATCGCGACCTTGAGGAAATGCTGGCGGAACGCGGCATTTCGGTCGACCATACGACGATCTATCGCTGGGTCCAGTGCTACGCCCCGGAGATGGAGAAGCGGCTGCGCTGGTTCTGGCGGCGTGGCTTTGATCCGAGCTGGCGCCTGGATGAAACCTACGTCAAGGTGCGGGGCAAGTGGACCTACCTGTACCGGGCAGTCGACAAGCGGGGCGACACGATCGATTTCTACCTGTCGCCGACCCGCAGCGCCAAGGCAGCGAAGCGGTTCCTGGGCAAGGCCCTGCGAGGCCTGAAGCACTGGGAAAAGCCTGCCACGCTCAATACCGACAAAGCGCCGAGCTATGGTGCAGCGATCACCGAATTGAAGCGCGAAGGAAAGCTGGACCGGGAGACGGCCCACCGGCAGGTGAAGTATCTCAATAACGTGATCGAGGCCGATCACGGAAAGCTCAAGATACTGATCAAGCCGGTGCGCGGTTTCAAATCGATCCCCACGGCCTATGCCACGATCAAGGGATTCGAAGTCATGCGAGCCCTGCGCAAAGGACAGGCTCGCCCCTGGTGCCTGCAGCCCGGCATCAGGGGCGAGGTGCGCCTTGTGGAGAGAGCTTTTGGCATTGGGCCCTCGGCGCTGACGGAGGCCATGGGCATGCTCAACCACCATTTCGCAGCAGCCGCCTGATCGGCGCAGAGCGACAGCCTACCTCTGACTGCCGCCAATCTTTGCAACAGAGCCCTTTTTGCCAATAATGAGCATTATTTAACCCTTCAACGCCAAAATGCGTCTGGCACCGTTAAGTACAATGCCCCCCGCGATGGTGCCGATAATCAGATCCGGATAATTGGAACCGGTCCACGCGACCAGGGCGCCGGCGGTGATGACCCCCAGGTTGATCACCACGTCGTTGGCCGAAAATATCCAGCTAGCCTTCATGTGCGCCCCGCCTTCCCGATGTTTGGATATGAGCAGCAGACAACTGGTATTGGCAATCAATGCGACGAATGCGATAGCCATCATCACCAGCGATTCAGGCTCACTACCGAATACAAAGCGTCTCACCACCTCTACGAGCACGCCAACAGCCAAAACCAGTTGGACCACACCAGCAACGTGCGCAACACGGACCTGCCTTTTCACGCTATGCCCAACCGCATAAAGAGCGAGTCCGTACACTGCCGCATCGGCAAAATTGTCCAGGGACTCTGCAATGAGGCCGGTGGACTGGGCGATCAGACCGGCAGTCATTTCCACCACGAACAGAAGTGCATTGATGCCGAGCAACCAGCGCAGGGTCCCGGATTCTTGCTTAGCAGAAGCTGCCGAAAACTCGGCGGCCTTGATGGTCTCCGGATTTGCAGCGACGGTTTCCTGAAGCGAGGCGCCTAGCCCCAAGGTCTTCAGTTTCGAGGTGACGGGCTCGACCTCGCCGTCATGCACGACCTTCAGCCGGCGGTTCGACAAGTCGAAGGACAGCGCCCGAATCTCCTCAAAGCCGTTCAGGGCTAGGCGAATCATTCGTTCTTCTGATGGACAGTCCATCTTCGGCACGGCATAAACACTGACCCATCTCCCTGGCGCTTCGGAGGAGGCCTGTATATCGGTATCCGCTGCGGACGTTGCATCACCGCCACAGGCGCCACCACAGGATTTGCTCATGATACGACTCCACTTGAATAATGTTGTGGTACCATTTAAAACTATAAAGCTACTATAAGGTCAATAGAGTAAAGAATCCGTTGGGGAGGAGGCTGATGCGCATTGGTCAGTTGGCGCAGTTGGTAGGGGTCGAAACACAGACGATCCGCTTCTACGAACGGCAGGGCTTGTTGCCGCCGCCTGGTCGGCAGGAGAACGGTTACCGTGTCTATACCGAGAAACACGTTGAGCGGCTGGCCTTTATTCGTCGCTGCCGCATCCTGGATCTGTCACTGGCAGAAATTCACGAACTAAAGCGCTATCAGGACGACCCTCATCAGTCCTGTACCGCTGTCAATGCCTTGCTCGATGATCACATCTCTCATGTGCGCTCGCAGATAACCGCTCTACAGGCGCTTGAGAAACAACTCGTTTCACTAAGAGCGCGTTGCAACGATGACCGGGAAGTTAAGGCGTGTGGGGTTCTTGCTGGAATTAGCGAGGGAAGCATGCACCAGCAGTAGGTGAAGCATCAACCAGATAATCCGATGAGATGCCGGTCTGTCTCACTCTCATGCAAAGGTAAGATCAACCATTTAATCCGCTTACCCAGAAAAGTTTCTGTCCGGTTCATTTCCCGTTACACTTCCAGTACAATAGGGCACGGAATAAACTCGCAAAACAGAGCCACAATACCCGAACATCAAACCCACAGGAGCCAGCGTACCTCCTGCGTCACCGCAGATGGGGTTTTCTGCAGCCTGCTTCAGGAGGAGCCTATGTATTTACTGAACGCCCAACAGATGGCCGCCATGGATCGCTACACCATTGAAACCCTGGGAATACCAGGAATACTGCTGATGGAAAATGCGGGTATGGCTGTGGTGCGCGAAATCAATGCCCGCTTTGATAACTCTACTCCTGTCAGTATTCTGTGTGGAAGCGGGAATAACGGGGGTGACGGATTTGTCATTGCCCGTCATCTGCACCTTCAGGGATATCCGGTAACCGTCTTCCATGGTGGTTTACCCCAAACCAACGACAGCCTGATGAACTTCAGGCTGGTTGAAGGCCTTGGAGTTTCCATGTTCCCTCTGGAACACTTCCTGGAAACAGATCCCGTCCTGGTCATTGACGCCCTCTTCGGCACCGGATTGAGCAGGCCCCTGGAGGGATTGAACGCTGAACTCCTCGCCAAAGCCAGTGAGGCACCATTTCGCATTGCCGTTGATATCCCCTCGGGGGTCTGCAGTTCAACGGGCCAGATCCTGGGTGTGGCTTTTGAGGCTGATCTCACGATCACCATGGAGTACCCGAAACGCGGGCACTTTCTCAGCCCGGGTGCCGAGTTCACAGGCGAGCTGGTAGTGGCGCCCATCGGCATATCGCCCCAGAGTCTTCCAAGCCAGGCACCCAGATTGATAAACTTCCTCGAACCAAAGATTCCATACCGGAGTATCCTTGCCCACAAGGGATCGTGCGGCCATGTACTGTGCGTGGGGGGCAGTACCGGCAAAGCGGGTGCCATCCGTCTGGGAGCCAAAGCGGCATTGGAGTGTGGCGCCGGACTGGTGACCGTTGCTTCCCAGAAGGAGACAGTGCGGTCGTTACAGATCAGCGAGCCGGAAATCATGTGTCTGGAGCTGCCCGAGGAGAATTCCGGCGCTCTGCGGGAGTTGTTTGAGTTCCCCGCCGACGCGATGATCATCGGACCTGGAGGGGGCCGTCAGCTGAGTAATCTGCTCTTTTATCGCGACCTGCTTTTGAGTGCGGAGTGCCCCATTGTCCTGGACGCTGATGGCCTCTACTGTGAGGAAGCGGAGCGGGACATGGTTCTTGGAATACTACGCAAACGAAAAAGTCCAACCATTCTGACCCCCCACCCCAAGGAGTTTGAGCGACTGACGGGAATTTCCACCAAATCCCTGGAGCCACGCAAGCTGGATGCAGTGCGGGAATGGGCCGAGGAACTGGATTGCTGCATTGTGCTCAAGGGCACCAGAACCACCATTGCCTCTGCCCAGGGGCAGGTGCTCCTGCTGGACGCTCCCAATCCGGCACTGGCCAAAGGCGGAAGTGGAGATGTGCTGGCGGGTATAATCGGTTCCCTGTTGGCCCAGGGTTTTGATATCTTTGAAGCGGCGGTGGAAGGCTGCAAAATTCACGCGCTGGCTGGAAAAATAATGCAGCAGCAGTATGGTAACCACTCCGGTGGACCCATGAAACTCATCAACCATCTTTCGGAAATTTTCAAGGAGTATACTGATGAAAACTATTATCAAAACCAGTAACGCACCAGCCGCCATTGGCCCCTATGAGCAGGCTATCGCCTATAACGGTACTCTGTACTGTTCTGGACAGATTCCCCTCACCCCTGCAGGAGATATGGTTGAAGGTGATGTGGCTGATCAGACCCGCCAGTGTCTGGAAAACCTGGCAGCCATCTGCAAGGCGGCGGGGACAGGCTTTCAGAATGCGTTGAAAATCACGATATTTCTGACAGATATGGCTGATTTTCAGAACTGTAACGCAGTTTATGCGGAGTATTTTGAAAAAGCAAAACCAGCTCGGGCATGTGTGGCTGTCAAAGCGCTGCCCAAAGGGGCAAAAGTTGAGATCGAGGGAATATTCGCTCTCGAGCAATAGTACATCGCCTAAAGACGTACCACCTGCCCGAACTCTAGGGGCAGGTTTTCCCCTTCAATAGTGGTGAGAATAACCTGCTGATAGGATTGAAGGATAGCAGCTACTCGTTTCAATGCCGCAGCATCAAGACCTGCGGCAAGATCATCCACCAGGAGAACGGGCTCTTTCTGATGCTGCTGGATCAATTCGGCCTGCGCCAGTTTCATGATCATCGCCACCATCTTCTGTTGCCCGTAGGATGCGTACTTTCCTGCTGAAAGTTCATCTATGGTAACGGTAATCTCATCCTTGTGAGGTCCTATCAAGGTATATCCATAGCGCTTCTCATCGCTGTATTTTTTTTCTAGAGCGCGAAGAAATGCCTGTGTATCCGTATATTCATCATCTCCGGAATTTATATAAGTGATGGAAATACCTTTTGGGTAATCCATTTGCGAAATAATGGAATTCACACTGAGCTGCAGCTGCTGGGTGTATTTTTTCCGATATTCGTGAATCTGAAGTGCGTACTGACAGAGCAGATCGTTCCAGTAGGGAAGCGTAGAATGATCTTTCTGTCGCAGCAAGGCATTGCGGTTTTTGAGGATACGGTGAAGATATGAGAGTGTTGAAAGGTACTCGGGATGCTGTTCAAAGACTCCGCGATCAATGAATTTGCGACGCATTCCTGAGCTGTGAGCTACCAGATCAATATCCTCTGGGGAAAGGACAAGTACGGTGTTGATATTAATATACTGAGAGAGACGCTCTGGTCGGTGTTCACCGATCAGGAGTCTACGCACATTTTTATGGAGCAGAAACGTCTGGAGAATGTGACGATCATTTTCCAGGGTGAGGGAAAAACCGTCACTGCCTTTGCGGACACATTCACGCAGAGTATTTGTGCGGAATGACTTGCCATTGGCGCAAATGGAAATAACCTCAAGAAAAGAGGTTTTACCGGAGCCGTTTACACCGCAAAGGGCATTAATACCTGGGGTAAACGACAAAACGGCGTCTGCGATGCATCTGAAATTTCGTACCCTGGTTTCAGTCAGCATGACAGGTCAGAGGCGGTTGGGCATAAGCACATACAGAGTCTGTTCGTCTTTTTTATTATCTCCGGGGCGAATTACGCTGACGGAAAGTGATTCATTCAAAGCCAGGGTAAAGGTCTCCGACTCAATATGATTAATAATTTCATTAAAGAGACGGACATTATAGCCAATTTCAAAATTGTTTCCTTCATATTCAATTTCAATGACTTCTCGGGCGTTGCCATGTTCCTGGGATTGAATAGTAGCAACGAGAATCTTATCTTCAACAGAAAACTTCACTATTTTTACGTTCTCATTCACGAAAATTGAGAGGCGTTTCAGGGTTTCCTTGATTTTTTTGGTGGATATTTGCAGGGAAACGGGACACTCATCTGGAATAACCTTGCCGTAAGGGGGAAACTTCTTTTTCAGCAGATTGGTTTTGATGGTGTCCTGCTGTGTGGCGAATACGATGGCGTTTTCATCAATATGCACCTTGATATCTTCATCGACATCGGTAAGGACTTTCACGATCTCATTAAGGCTGTTGCGGGGGATGACAACTTCATTGTCACTGTACTGCTGATCGGTACTTATGGCACTGAGCCCCAGTCGGTGACCATCGGTGGCAACGGTGGTGATCTTGTTCCCCTGGAGTTTCAGCAGGGTTCCGTTGACACCGAATTTTGTCTGGGTTTCGGTGGAACAGAAAAAGGTCTTAATGAGAATGTCTCGTAATTTCAGTGCGGGAATGACAACTGGGCTTTCACCAAGCTGCAGATCCAGTTCAGGAAAGAGTGTGGGATCAGAAGTGAAAAGCTTGAACTGGGTTTTCTGACAGGCGATGGTGAGTGTGTTATCAACCCGTTCAATAATGACAATATTGTTTGGAAGTTCTTTGATGGCTTCATAGAACTT
This sequence comes from Desulfurispirillum indicum S5, assembly GCF_000177635.2. Classification (NCBI taxonomy): domain Bacteria; kingdom Pseudomonadati; phylum Chrysiogenota; class Chrysiogenia; order Chrysiogenales; family Chrysiogenaceae; genus Desulfurispirillum; species Desulfurispirillum indicum. The sequence continues at coordinate 1,897 of NC_014836.1, read as the reverse complement.
CTTTCCATTGACGAGTACGGAACCGGTTTCCTGAATATTGGCACTGATCGTACTGGTAAGACTGATATTCCTGTCTGTACTGTTGATGCGGATCAAGTCGCTTTCTGCTTTGATCTGGATATTGGTGAGGATGTTATTGGTGATGTTTTTTGAGTTACAGATTCCATGAGCTTTGAAAAGGGTCTTTTCCAGATCTTTCTTTTCTATTTCAAATCGCATTTTCCACCTGTCTACTATTATTATAATTATATCCTTATTACAGTAGTAATAGTAATAAGGGGGTTGATAATGGGGATAGCTCGCTAAGGTTTTTAAACCACATGGATTATCAGATCAATAAACTGTTGGAAAGTATAGAAAGTTTTCCACAGAATCACAAGGCACAAAACTTACTCACAGTTTTTTCCCTTTATACACAGGTTATCCACTTTACTGATTGATAATTTGATTTTCAATAGATTCCAGCTCCACTTTAAAGTTATCGTCATTGGATGACTTGGCTTCGACGGTTTTGATGGCGTGAACCACGGTGGAGTGATCGCGCCCGCCGAACTCCCGGCCAATCTGGGGCAAAGACATATTGGTGAGCTTGCGGCAGAAATACATGGCAATATGTCTTGCGTGGGTGAGCTCAGAGGAGCGGTTTTTCGATTTCAGGTCGTTGGTTTTGAGGTTGAAGCGCAGGGAGACCTGACGCTGGATGTCTTCACAATTCACGACCTTGTCGCTGTCCTTTAGGATGTCCTTGAGCACATTCTTGATAATGTCCACTGTGGGTTCAACGCCAGTGAGGTGAGCGTAGGCACTGATGCGGTTCAGGCAGCCTTCCAGTTCCCGGATATTATGCTTGATGGCCTTGGCGATAAACAGTGCCACTTCATTGGGCAGGTACATGTCGATGGATTCGGCTTTTTTGCGCAGAATGGCCATTTTGGTTTCCAGATCCGGTGGTTGTATGTCAGCGATGAGTCCCCATTCAAAGCGGGAGCGCAGTCGTTCTTCCAGGTGTGGGATTTCCCGGGGAAACTTGTCGCTTGAGAGCACAATCTGTTTTTTCTCACCATGCAAAGTGTTGAAGGTATGGAAAAACTCTTCCTGGGTGCGATCCTTGCCGGCGATGAACTGGATGTCATCGATGAGAAGGACATCCACGTATCTGTATCGTTGGCGGAACTCCTCAATTTTCCCGTTTTTCAGGGCATTGATCATCTCGTTAGTGAAAACTTCGCTCTGCACATACATGATTTTGGCACTGCGATTATCCTGGTAGATGGCGTTTCCCACTGCCTGCATCAGATGGGTTTTCCCGAGTCCAACGCCACCGTAGATGAAAAGCGGGTTGTAGGTGACACCGGGCCCATTGGCTACGGCCATGGCAGCGGCGTGGGCAAACTGATTGGATGAGCCGACGACAAAGCTGTCAAAGATGTATCGCGGGCTGAGAATATGGCGAACATCACTGTGAAGTTTTTCCTTCTGTTGCGTGGGCGATGGTGTGGTTTGTGCCACAGAAGTTTCCAGTGCCGCAGGCTCATGGGCAGGTTCCTTTTCAGGAATTTTGTCCACCTGCTGCTCCACGAGGATATTCACGCGGTACGCTTTCTTTTCCAGTTTTTCTATGGCACCGCGCAGGGTTTCCAGGTAGCGCTCCTCCACAATATCTTTCATAAAGCGTGAAGGAACGTGGAGGGTCACGGTATCATCACTTTTATCGTGGAAATGCATGGGTTCAATCCACGTATAGAAGTTCTGTTCCGATATCTGGGTTGAAAGTAAGCCGAGCACATTTTCCCAGAATTCATTGGTGGTCATTCGGTAATCCCTTGTCGTGTATTCTGTTGCCCGTGAACTTCAGGCGTTTTGTGGCAGTGGTCGATAAGCGGGAAGCTGCTCTTTT